>NZ_JAFNPE010000015.1:0-285089 GCF_026535805.1 Lactobacillus sp. B3795 | reverse complement strand
ATTCCCTTAACCAAGCGGTTAAGGAATATATATCCTATTACAACAATTATCGTATAAAACAAAAACTGGGAGGAATGTCACTGGTTGAATACCGGAACAATTCCTCCCAGAAAATTGCATAACCATCCTCCAATTTTAGGGGTTCAGGTCACACTGCTTTTTATAATAAATCCTCTACTGCTGACTTTATATACCTACTATTTAGCCAGAAAGACTGAGTTGTCATAAAGTTATCAGAGTATTCAGAGGGCTTATTGGTCCAATTTGCGGGGACTGGTAATTCATTAGAATCTTTACTATCAACATAGCTACTTTTTGCGGCATGTGGTCTGACATGGATTATTTTTCTATCTTTTGAAGAAATAAGGTTATTTGAGACTCTATTGTTTTCAAAAGTGAGCTTTACGCCAGAAAGTAGGGTGTCTACAGTTTGTTGCCAAGCTTCCCTTATGACACCTTCTCTTTGGTCTTCTGGAACTCTAAAGAATTTAATTCCTTTTAGATAGTTAATTCCATCATCATCTGTTTTGAAAACTACAAACAAGAATTTTGTTTCTGAAAAATAAACGTTCAAGGATGCTTCTGGAGAACCATCTTTGTCATTCCAATTTTCTTCAACTAAATCTTTGAATTTGAAAGGTGGTAAAGACATACTTTCTTTGTTTGTATTTCTTTGATTGAATTGAACCGTTTTAGGCACAATGGAAGCTTTTTTAAACTCATCAGCTTCAATTCCATTTCTACTCTTAATACCTAAAATTCTATTTACAATTTCAACATTGTATTTACCAATAGTTTTAATCTCTTTAATCGGAATATTCAAATCGTTAACTATTTCTTTTACTGATTTTCCGATAAAAGGTTTAAATTTTGAATGAATAATATCTTCTAAAGATTGAGTTGATAATTCAGTTGAATCTTTAATAATTGCATCTGAATGTTTATTTCCAAAGATGTAGTCTCTCAGAAGGGTCGTCATAAAGCTTCCTTTTAAGGAAAAAGCTCTTTGTTTAGCCATGACGTTTGAATTTGGTTGTGTTCTCATTGAATGCTTGTTTACACCCTTTGTACAAGCGGCTAAATAGTTGGTGATTCCTTCATTTATTTCTTCAGCTTTACCCTGTTTTACATATGATTGAATGATTTCCCAGTCTTTTTTGATAATCTCTAAATCGTTCTTGTTGTTAAGCATTTCATACATAACACATTTTGCGAAAAACCAATCTTCTTTGGGGATGTCTTTGTTATATTCATAGTATCCAAGTTCCAGCACTTTGTTTTTTTCAAGAAGATGACTATTTTCAAAATTTTCTTTATCTAAATCTTCGTAATTAATAATGTTAAGGACTAATCTTTCCTTAGCACTAATATCACCATTTTTTAAACGTTTGAAAGGAGTTGCTTTTAGTTCGGACACACCTAAATCAGGTTGACTTGCTGAGTCCTTTGGCTTTCCAAACCAAGCTTCGAACACGTCACCCATGGCATTTTTGTTACCTTTTATGTGCAGATTTAGCATTTTTATAAGATCTTTTTGCTTAATGTTTTCAATCTGAACAGCTCTATTATGTACTTCTTCCTTCGTTTTAAAATCCATATTTGGCCCCTCTTGAATAATATGTGTTGATCCTTTTCTACATATATTATATAATATATATTAATAATTCAAAAAAAGGAGTGATTAGCATGGCGAAAGAACTTAAAGTCTTAGAATTATTTGCCGGAGTCGGTGGATTCCGTATCGGATTAGATAATGCAGATAAATCATTGTTTAAGACAAAGTGGTCCAATCAATATGAACCATCAAGAAAAAGCCAAGATGCTTTTGATGTATACAACTACCGCTTCCCAGATTCCGAGAATATTGGAATTGATGTTGCTGAAATTTCTGATGAAAAGTTCAGTTCGATGGATGCAGATATGATAGTTGGTGGATTTCCATGCCAAGATTACTCAGTAGCGAGATCTAAGAAAAATGAAATGGGAATTCAAGGTAAAAAGGGTGTTTTATTCTGGCAAATTATCAGAGCTGCTAAAGATATCCATCCTAAATATATGATTTTTGAAAATGTTGATAGATTATTGAAAGCTCCTGCTAAGCAAAGAGGAAGAGATTTTTCAATTATGCTTACTGCATTAAATAGCCTAGGATATTCTGTAGAATGGCGTGTTATTAATGCGGCTGATTACGGAAGAGCTCAACGCCGTCGTCGTGTTTATTTCTTCGTATTCCGTAATGACCTACCATATGCAAAACATTTGGACGAAAAATATGATTTTGACGAAGAATTAATCCCAGATGATGCTTATGACGAATATATCTTTAAAGAAGGTCTATTTGCAAAGCAATTCCCAATTAAAGAAGAGTTATATAAAGGTAGAAGAGCTTATTATGAACTACCAGATGATATTGTAGCTGCATCAGATAATTTCACTGGTAAAGTATTCAATACTGGAATTATGAGACACGGCAAGTACTTTACTATCGACTCTGTTCCAAATTCTGATAAAAAACCAACTCCACTAAGAGATATTGTTCAACCAGAAGATGATATTGATGAAAAATATTATGTAGATGACCAAGCTAAAATTGATAAGTTTGCTTATCTTCGTGGTCCAAAACATATTGAAAGAACTTCCGCCGATGGACATACTTATACCTACAGCGAAGGTGGAATGTCTCCTTATGAAGATTTATCACTACCAGGTAGAACCATGCTTACCTCTGAGGGAAGTGTTAACAGATCAACTCATTGGTTGAAGATTAATGATAGATATAGAGTGTTAACACCAATCGAAGCAGAGAGAATGCAAGATTTCCCAGATGATTGGACTAAATATAAAATCGTTGATGGTGAAGTTAAAGAAGTTAGCGATAGAATGAGAATGTTCTTCATGGGTAACGCACTTGTTACTTCTATTATCGAAGGTATAGGTAAAGGAATTAAAGAAATCGTAAATGAATATGATGATTAAAAAAAGACCTCATTAGAGGTCTTTTTATATGCTTTCAAAAGAAAAAGCATTGCATAATATGGACAGCTTTATAAAATCGACAATCCCTAATTTGCTAGTGTTAGCTTTTCCGTGTTGAATTACGTTTCTATTTAGATTTTTTTCTCCATGTTTTTTGTATTCATCAAAATTTAAATATACATTTACTCCAACTAAGTACATGCTATATTTTACATGTCTTTTGTTTTCTTTAGCACCATCATTATAAAATGCTTTACCACTCGTTTTTGAGTCGAATGGTTTATATTTTTTTCCTGTGGAATTTATAAATTCTAAAAGAACAAATAAAGATGGAATTAATACTTTTAAAGAGGAGTGGTCTTTATGAAATGTATTTATAATTGTAGAGGCAAAATCGTGGTATTCACTAGATAACTGGGATTTCATTTTTAGTATATTCTCTTTTATTTCTGTAAAATAAGTATTCAACATATCGTAATGATTATTTTCAAAGTAATTCAAAATAAAATTATCTATATCCTTATTATTTTTAGATAGGATTAATTTATAAAAATCTACATCATTAATTAATTCCTTTGGTAATACCCAGCAATTTTCACCAAGTATTTCAATTATTTTACTGTCTTCATGGTCTAATTCACTACTTAAAACTATTTTAGATTCTTGAATAGATAATTTATTAATTAACGTTGAATTGGTTTCTATTTCTTGTGATTTCTTAGATAGATTATCGTTATTAACCAAGAATATGTTTTTATTAATTGTTTTTGTAACATTTTGTATAACTTTTATATATTCGAATGCTCCGGCGTCATTTATAATATCGTTTTGATATTTTTGAAGATTATTCCGCCCGCCAGTTAATTTAATAATGTCGTTTTGAATTTTTTTAGCATGTTCAAACGCATTGGAGCCATTTATAATATCGTTTTGATATTTTTGAAGATTATTCCACCCGCCAGTTGATTTAATAATGTCGTTTTGAATTTTTTTAGCATATTCAAACGCATTGGAGCCATTTATAATATCGCTTTGATATTTTTGAAGATTATTCCACCCGCCAGTTGATTTAATAATGTCGTTTTGAATTTTTTTAGCATATTCAAATGCATTGGAGCCATTTATAATATCGTTTTGATATTTTTGAAGACTATTCCACCCGCCAGTTGATTTAATAATGTCGTTTTGAATTTTTTTAACATATTTAAACGCATTGGTATCATTTTTAATATTTTTTTTGAATATAGATGAATTATTTATTGAATTTACATTTTTTTTAATTGTTAAATTTATCAATGCGTTAGCTAAAGATTGTATAGTTTCTTTCTTGTTCATATTTTTCTCCATACACTGTAATTATGTTATTAAAGTATATTATAGAAGAACATGTTAATAAATAAAAAGGCACCCAACAAATGGGTGTCTTTTTATTTAGAATGTCTCTACATTATATTGAAAATCTATCAAGTAACAAAGTAGTGCAATCATGAATTCGAAATCTCTTCATCATCATAAGACCTTCTTTGACTTAACAAGATTATAGTGAATTATCTGCTTGGTTATGAGTTTGGTATTGATGATTCTCATAATCATACAATGCCTTTTCAAAATTATGGAATGTGTGAACGTCAGTAGGATCTTCTTTTCGACAATCCTTTAGTAATTGTCTTAGGTAATTAATCATACCTGGTGTTGTCTTTACTTGCTTAATTCCATCTATAATTTCTGATTCAGTCATATTAATCGCCTCTATCAATTCAATTTATATCTGAATCCAACTATATAGTATCACCATAGATGTGAAGTGTTCAGTATTTAGTTCGATAAAATTTAAAACAAAAAAGCTATCCCAAACAGGAGAGCTTTTTCTTATTGTGTGATTTCCACTTTATCTAGTTTTACCTTAAATCCAGCGTTGGATAGGGTACCAGTAAGTGTGATGTTCTTATCACCATACTTGGCGGAGTAACGGTAGGTATCTCCTTTACCAGTATCTGATTCTGAATTGTAGATACGATCATTATTGTGTTGAGTTAAGTACACGTATGTTGATTCGTTAGCAGCAACTTTCTTTAATTCTTGTTGGTTGCTGATTGCTGAAGTAGCTTGTTTGCTTAATGAGCTTTGGATGTAGAAGTCTTTTCCAACAGGCAAAGCAATGAAGATAAGCACAGCAAGGAATACTAGGATAATAATGTTTCTGATTGTCTTCATCATGGCACCTCCTTTGAATTTTGTAGTAATAAGAATATACCACTTTATAAACTTAATGAAAATGACAAACTATTGTCATCATTTTGTATTAACTCGTCAAAATGTTGATATAACATGTTTTTTATAGCCTTTTTTGATGCAACGAAGAGAATTGCTGTGCTATTATGTGGTTAGTACATAATAAAGGTGGGTTACATTATGCAAATGAAGATGAGCAAATGGTTTTCACTTGGCGTTGGGGTATATGTAATCTTAACTATTATTGATGGATTTTTGGAAGGCTTTTACTATCAATCACCATCTACTTGGCGCACTCTAATGGGCGTAAGAGTCGTTAAGAATTTTAACCCCGGGGAATTCAACTTTAGTCTATTGATCACATGGAAGACATTGATTTACTTCATTGTCATCATGTTAATCTGGATGGCTTTATATGGATTCATGGACTACATGCTAAAGGAAAATAAAAAGAACGGCTAAATTAGCCGTTCTTTTCTTTTGTATAAATGGAATATATAATTATATATAAGTATTATTTACAAGGAGATAAAAAATGTTTATTAAATTAATACAAAGAATAAAAAAATTTTTTAATTCATCAAATAGAATAAACGTGAACATCCATAATAAAAATATTGTAAAAAAAATAGGAAATAATAATAGTGTTAAAATTGGCGACAACATTAAAAAATAGAGAGGTGTCTTATGGTCGAATTTAGTTCCTCAAAAAAGAATGTTGTTGAACATGTCGGTGATAATAACAGCATAAACGTCGGTGATAATAACTTTTATAAAATAATTAACTGTAACCCAAACCGACTTACTAAATCTGAAATTTATACTCTATTGCTAAAAGTAAGTGAAATAGATGAAGATAAAAATTTGGATGATTATGACCTTAAAATTCCAGATGAACTTAATCATAAGCTTAAATATAATCGTGCACCAAAGTTTGTGTACAAATCAAAAGACGCTTATTCTCAATTGATGACTTTTAATAATGTGATTAGTTCTTTTACAAATTCTGAGTTAATAATAAGAAAAGTTAGTTCATATTATTATGACCATGCTAATTATGACGAAAATATGAATAAGATTAGGCCAATGGATGGAGATCAAATATTAGATTTAGTTTATCAGGATATTTATGAATCAATAAAGTCAGATTCCAGAAATGGTTTTGATATAGAAAAAACGATTTCGGAAGAAAAAATAAATTTATTTATTATTTTGTTGCTTACTTACAGCCTTGAAAAGTGCAAAATTTTGGAAAATCCGTTAGGAGATAGTAAAGATGATAATCTTAGATAAAAATAATAATCCATATGAAACGGTATATTACACAATTAATTTATCATATAAATATATACACGATAATGATGGTATTGATATTTGTAGGTTATATAATCTCATTAATGATGATTGTTCATATGAAGCGATAAGATATGATTTTCTTCTTTTGTCTTTAGATTTTTTGTTTTACATAGATAAAATAACAGTAAACAAATATGGAGGATTGCATGTTTATAAAGAAACTAATAATTAAAAAAAATAACGGATCAATAATTCGAGAGGTTAATTTCAGAAAAGGATTTAATTGTATTGTAGACGATTCATCATCGAATAGACATAATAATGTTGGTAAAACAACTTTTCTAAGACTAATCGATATATTAATGGGGGCGAGAAGTACAAGAAGCATTTATAAAGACGATGAAATTGGTTCTATAAACTATGAATTAAAAGACTTTATAGATGAAAATGAGGTGCAAGCTAAACTTTTAATTAGTAGTTCTTTTGCTAGTGAACATGAAGATGATTTAATTGAACTTAAGGTAGATTTGTTTCATGAAGGTAAACACTATATAAACGATGAAGAAGTATCTTTAAAAACGTATAATGAAACACTTAGAGAAATTCTTTTTATAAAATACGATGAAAAGCCAACATTTAGACAATTAATTCAATCGTTTATTAGGATATCTACTGCTAAAGAAGAAACAAAATTTTTGAGAAATTTAAATAGTGCTCCTAATACAACTTATCGTATGATTTATGATTACTTATTTAATGTAGGAGATTATAAAGTTGATAATAAGAGAGAAGAAATAAGAAAAGAACTTAAATCATTGAAAGTATATATAAACGAATTAGAAAAAAGAAATAATGTTCAAAATCTAGTAGCTTTAAAAGAATCAATAGATGGCATTAACATAAAAGCAAAAGTAATAAAAGCACAATTATTAAACATTGTTAGTAATGATTACTTTAAAGACAATAAAGAAAAAATAAGCAAGTATAGAGATGAATATAATAAAATTTACAATGATATTGATAGAATTAACTATGAAATTAAAATGAATAATATTTTCTTGGAAAATTTAACCCAACAAAGTAAAAAGAATGACAAAAATAATATATATTTAGATTTTTATAAGGAAATTAGCGTGTTACTTCCATCCGTTGACAAGGATTTTAACGACCTGATAGATTTTAATCGTAAATTAATGATTAATAGGATAAAATACTTAAGACATTTAAATGACGATTTGATAAAGGAAAAGAATGATAGAGAAAATGATTTAAAAATATTAGAAAGAGATAATATGGAATACATTTCTCTGATTAACAATGATGAAATAGATGATTATCTATCATTGGGAGAAAAATTAATTCATTTTCAAAATGAATTATCTGAAAAACAGGCTTTGTATAAATCTATAACTTCTTGTAAAAGTGATATAGAGAAATATAAAGATAGTCTTGATGAGTTAATAAATAACTATGACATTAATCAAAATAGAATAGATTTATTTAATAAGTATTTTACTAGTTATACCGAATATATAAATGGAGAAATTCCGAAGATAAAGTATAATGATGAATTAAAAAAGTTCCCAATAGATATTAACAATGTCAGCAGCTCCAGCGAGGGTAGCAGGAAATCGATGATAGCCGCATACGATTTGGCCTATCAAGGTTATGCTAAAGAGATTGATAAAGTAACTCCTAGATTTATTGTCCATGATCTTATCGAAAATATAGAAAGCGATGTTTTAGGTAGGATTATAGAGAAGGCAGAACTATCTGAATCACAGTTTATTGTTTCTGTGTTAAATGAACATTTAGAAAATTCCTTGAAAAATACTGAATTTGATAGTGCCAAAAAAGATGAATTTAAGATATTAAAGCTATCGTCAAATGATAAATTGTTTAAAGTCTAATAAAAAGAACGGCTAAATTAGCCGTTCTTTTGTTTTGCATAAATCGCAAATGGTTCTTCTGTTTTTTGGAATGTGAATCCAGCGCGTTCAGCAACGTGTCTGCTTGGTTCATTGTCAACTTCAGCTTTAATAATTAGCTCTTCCATATCAAAGAAGTTAAATGCATAACTAACAAGTGATTGCACACTGTTGTACATGATTCCTTTACCTTGATATTCACTGGATAACCAGTAGCCAATTTCAGCGGTATGGTTAACTTGATCCACATTGTGTAGATCAATCATACCGACTGGTTTTGCACCATTTAAAATTGCTAGAACGAATATATTGTGTTCTTTAGCATAGCGAATGAATTTTGCTTCGTCATCAATTGATTGCATGTCCTTAGCCCATGGTAGCCACTTGGCTAATTCTTCGCGGTCTTTGTTAATGATGTCGTAAATTTCGGTGGACATAAATTCTTCGACTAACGCTAGACCATAATTTTGTCTATCCAGCTTAAATTCAGCGATATTATTCATAATTATCACTTCCTATTTTTAATTAGAGTATAACCCTTTGTGAAGTATTATTCACTAATATCTTAATAAAAGATTCCTTTGAATTGATTTTTCGTTATGATATTATTAAATATGGATTAAAATTTAGGGGGAATTTTTTACATGAAGTCTAAAATTAATATATGGACTGCAGCGTTTAACATTTTTAACTGTTTAATGTTGTTTATTTCATGGTTTGTCGTAATTGCGCAAGCAATTGCAAATAATGGAAATACCAACGGGGGATTTTTCTATTTAGTTACATGGATCGGTGTGATTTTAAACACTGTTTCATTGTATTATGCTAAGCAATTAAATATTTCAATCGTAGGGCCAGTATTGGGGATTATTGGTAGTGCGATATCTGGTTTATCAATGATTTTTGCTTTCCCATCAATTGTATTACTTATAATCGCTGTTGTTTTTGAATTTCTACAAAAACCAGCCAAGAAAGCATCACAAGTAAATGATGTAATTGCTCCTTGGTATAAGGTATGGTGGATTTGGGTAGTTATTGCTGTTTCAGTACTTCTTTCAATTGCAATTATTGCTACTGCATCATCACATGGTTCAAGCTCAAGTTCATCAGACAGTGATGTTTCTACTACACAAGGTAAAACAAAATCATCACAAGACACAGACACAGACTCAGACACAGACTCATCTTCAAAATCAGATTCTGAAGCTGTATTGAACAAACAATACAAGGTTGGAGAAACCATTAATTACAAGGGATACAAAGTCACTGTAAATGATATTAAGTATGATGATGGTGATGATATTGACACTCCTAAGAGTGGTAATAAGTATGTTGCAATTAATGTTACCATCCAAAACGATACTGGTGACAAGCAAGACTACAATCCTTTTGATTTTAAGTTGAGTGCTGATGGTAATGGTACTGATCTAGATGAAACTACTGGTAATGATACTTATGATAATAATACTATCGATAGCGGTACCTTAGATGAAGGTTCAAAAGTTACTGGTTACTTAATCGGTCAAGCTAATCCAAACGCTAAGTTAAAGTTGGAATACCAACCTAATTTCTTCGATAACCACACCGTAGATATCGACTTAAACTAATAAATAAAAAGAGAAGCGCTTTATCGGCGCCTCTCTTTTTTATATTTACATAACTTTTACATAATCTTTATAGCAAATTTACATGGAAGGCATATATTAAAGATGTTCCATAAATAATTCATCAGGAGATGACGCTAATGATTTCCAAAGCCAAATTAATGAGTGGCTTATTGCTATTTTTAACACTTTCAAGTACTGGGGTGGCCGCTTCAGCCAAGAGTAAAGCACCAAGTTCAAATAAGAGTAATGACGTTGTGACGGTTTATCTTGCTCGACATGGGCAGACCACCGGGAACGTAATGACACTAGCGGAAGGATGGGATGACTATCCATTGACGCCGCAGGGTGACTTGGTTGCCAAACAGGTGGGAGCAGGACTTCGAGGAGTTCACTTCACAGAAGCAGCGTGTGGTAAACTGGTGCGTCATTTAGACACAATCAAAGACATGTTGGACTATTCAGGTAATAGTAAACTAACTGTTCTAGAGACTCCTCAGTTGAGAGAAGTTGGTGGCGGAAAGTACGAATTATATCAAGAAGCTGATCACAGTAAGGCAATTGATGACTATTATGGAGTAAAAGACAATGCTGCATTGTCCAAGAAGTTTGGTCTAGATACCACTGCCAAACGAATTCAAGCAATCTATGAACTAGATAAAAAGAATGACTCAACACCTGCTGAAGACCGTGCAGAAAGTGCTAATCAGGTACTAGCTAGAGAAGCAGCGGGTATCAAACGAGTTGCTGATGCAACATACAAAAAGCACGGTAAGAATGCTTTAGTAGTCAGTTCAGGTGAAATTATTGGGGCATATTTATCAAAATATGACCATAACCTAAGCAAGACCGACAAGAGCTTATTAACTAACGGACTAATTCCTAACTCAGGTGTTACCAAAGTCTACTACAACGTAAAGACAGGTAAGGCTACATTTGGAAAGGTTGGTGATCTAAGTTACGCCCAAAAGGGTGCTAAGTATCTACAAAGCCACAAGGTAAAGGAATCAGCTAGCATGAAGGTTGATTACGAAAAATAATTGAGATGACTTGTATTTTGAACGAATAATATGAAGAAAGGCCGTAACTTGGCTAATTCGTCGACTGGATGCATGGTGATTATGGTAGGTAATTGTCGTTTATCTCCAGCCGAAAAGATTAATTGATCGATTATAGTTTCCGTAATCACTATTAATAATTAACATCACGCCATGAGGAATTTAATCCTTTACCTCATCCTTTACTTACAGTGCTGTTAGGCCTCGCATTCATAGAATTAGCCAAGATAAAACAAAAAGCAATCCGACAAAGGATTGCTTTTTGTGTATAATAACAGTAACCGATATTTAGGAGGAAGACCATGTTAAAAAAGACATTTAATTGGTTCTCATATGGTACCATCTTGTACCTGGTTCTAATTTTACTTGATAGTTTTGTAGAACTTTTGGTGCACTCTAAAGGTGCCTGGGGATCATTATTAGGTTTTAACATCATCAAGCTAAAGGGATTCTTGAACTTCAACATCGAATTAGATGTAAAAGCACTCCTAATCTTTCTAGTGTTCATCTTTGTTTGGACTGTTAGCTACATCATCTACCATTTCGTAGCTGCAAATGAAGAACAAGCATAATAAAAGAACGACTGTTATAGTCGTTCTTTTTTATTTGCCTTCATTGCTCTTAATTCGTCTTCGATTCTTAACATGTGGGTGTCGAAGTTCTCAATCTTGTGAGCCAAGTGGTCGATGGCATCATTCATCTTGTCGCGTTTTTCTTCCATTAGACGCTTTTGTTCAACTAGTAGGGCTAGTTGTTCATCTTCACTGTCTTCAACGTTATCGAACAGGTTAATGTATTTTTTCAATGTGCTGATTTCCATTCCGGCATCACGCATTTTCTTCGCAAAACTAATTCGTCTAATCGCATGGTCATCGAAGTCACGCACGCCAGATTCGTTTCTGTCGACGGCGGGGATGATGTGTTCCTTTTCGTAATAACGGATGGTAGATGCTGGCACATCAGTAATTTGACTGGCTTCTTTAATGTTCAAAATTTTTCACCTCAATGTCTTGCATTAAAGTTAACTTTAAGTAATATGATTACTTTATCATATTTTTAGGAGGACACAAGCATGAAGTATAAATTTGGCATTATCCTGCCGATTATTTTAATTAGCTATTTTTTGATTCTATTGGATAATTCCGTCGTATTTACTAGTACGGTCCAAATCGCCAGCAGCTTGCACATGACTAGTCAAAGTGTTGCATGGATTACGAATATCTATGCATTGGTCTTTGGTAGTCTGTTGTTACTAGGTGGTCGTTTAGGTGATTTGTATGGAAGAAAACCAGTCTTCTTAATTGGTCTGGTCATCTTCACATTATTCTCACTACTAGTTGGTATCGCACCAAACGGCTTATTTATCATCGTGATGCGTGCGTTTCAAGGAATCGGTTCCGCTATTCTAGCGCCAACCTCACTAGCATTACTACTTGATACTTATGAGGGGAAGAAACGAGAAAAAGCCATTTCATTTTACGGAGTGACCGCCGGATTAGGTGCCAGTGTCGGATTAATCATCGGGGGATTAGTGACGACATTTTATTCCTGGCGATTAGGCTTTCTAATCAACGTCCCACTGGGCATTTTATTGATTTTATTAACTATTTTCTTCGTGCCAAATGCAAACGCCCGAGTGCACAGTCATTTGGACTATATCGGCTCAATTCTGTCCGTGCTAGCTATCTTATCACTGGTTAATGCAATTAACGGTACCGGTCACAAGGGACTATTTATCGCCATTTTTGTCGTATTATTGGTGATCTTCTTATTCCGCGAAGTTAAGATTGATAATCCAATCATGCCAATGGCAATCTTCAAGGATCCAGAACGTGTTTCCGCATATATCGCCAGATTCTTTTATATCGGATCAATGTTTTCATTCTTCTTTTTAGTCCCACAGGTATTACAAAAGTACTATGGATTCACGCCGCTACTTTCCGCGTTTGGTTTCATGCCAGAAACGATTCCACAATTCTTGTTTGGGATGATTCAATCCAAGCTATCAAGCAAG
Source organism: Lactobacillus sp. B3795 (assembly GCF_026535805.1). Lineage (NCBI taxonomy): Bacteria > Bacillati > Bacillota > Bacilli > Lactobacillales > Lactobacillaceae > Lactobacillus > Lactobacillus sp. B3795. Next base: position 271,981 of record NZ_JAFNPE010000015.1, on the reverse strand, counting down.
TATAAAAACGAAAACTTATTGCTATTTGGTACCATCGTGACCTTGATTGGTGTCTTAATGCTATTCGGTTTGGATTTAAAACACGGCTACATGATTTCAGTGGCACTACCAATGATTGTGATTGGGATCGGTCAAGGATTCTCCTTCGGTCCACTGACGGTATCAGGTGTTGCCAACACACCAAAGGAATTGGGTGGGGCGACTTCCAGTGCCGTTAACGTCTTCCATCAACTAGGGAGTTCGATTCTATTGTCACTAGTGGTCACTTTGACCGCCGGAATTGCTAATGTGATTACCGCTTATCACTACCAAACACTATTAATGTCACTATTGATGTTAGTTCCATTAATTATGGCGACTAATATCAAACGACTTCATCGCAAATAAATGTATCTATTTAGCCAAAGATACATGGCTACATTTAGCCATTTAGCCAAAAATTTGAAATAAAAAGACTGCCAATTTGAGCAGTCTTTTTTATTTCAAAAAAATTAGACATTTGTTTAAAAATATTTATTTTTTTAATGAATGATATATGCACACTGTCACATCATTGTTAATATATCAATCTTTCATTTACCTCTCATTTTCTGTGAATTATCACGGTTGGATGAAATTTAAACAAAACTTAAACAATGGATTTTCTAATATTTTTTACTTTCATAATGCCTATAAATCAAGCTTGTGACAACCTTGATTAAAAAAACATTATAAAAAGTAGACTAGGTATTGATATATCAGCCGTTGGTGACCTTGATAGAATTAAATTTCGGTTTATAATTTCCTTTGCTGAAAAAAATTTATTTTCTGATAGGAGGTTAATAAAATGTTATACAACCACAAACAGTTCAGAAAAAATTCTGACAAGAAAATTATGAGAAAAGTAAAGAAAAATTGGGTTGTTTTATCAGTAGCTTCATTTTCACTAATTGGAGCCGCTGCTGTAATGCAATCTAACCAAAATGTTGCATTTGCTAGTGAAACTCAAGTTTCCGCAAATACAACCACTGATCAAGATAATAACAAAGATAATAACAGTAATAATTCAACTATTGATAACCAAAAAAACGAAGCTAAGGCTCAACTAGACGCTGAAGCTAGCAAGGTCAAGGATGCCATCAACAATGATGCTTCTTTGTCTCAATCCGATAAGGATAGCCAAAATGCTGAAGTAGATTCATACAAGGCAGCAGGTGAACAAGCAATCGACAATGCTACTGACACTGACAGCATTAACCAAGCACTAAGTGACGGTAAGAATAATATTGATGCAAGTCATGTTGCAAACCAAGATGGTAGTGACTCAAATGCATCCAGTGATGCTAGTTCAAGTGCTGATCAAAATAGTCAAAGTTCAAGTGATTCTCAATCACAACAATCAAGCGCCTCATCAACATCATCAGACGCTTCTTTGGCAAGCTCTTCATCTAGCTCAGACGATAGTAATGAAGGACTATCATTGAGGGATGGAAGTGGTGCTCCTGCTGATAGCAATACTTTTATAGGTGGACCTGGTGGAGAAAATGGTGCTCAATATAAGAAAGCCATTGCCAATACTAAGTTAACTTATAACGGGGTAACTTATGACCCTTCCAGTAATAAATACATTATCAACTTTCAATTCGGTTCTGAAGTAATTAGTAGTACCGGTGGGGTAGATCGTGTTCTAGAATTCGCATTGAATTTGAGTCCTAACCTATCAAGCAGAGTTAGCAGAGTAACTGTTTCTAATGATGATGGTACTAAGGATTTAACAATGAATAATGGTAGATATTATATCAAGTATAGGACCGGTAGAGTTGTTGGTGGAAATATTGATTTAGCAGTATATGTTGATCCAGTTAAGGTGACCCCTGATGACTGGATTTCAGCATTCATGTCCACTCATAGAGAAAATAGTAAGGGAGAACTTATTAAACCTAGTACTCAAATTGCTTTCTCATCCACTAGAAGTTTGACATATGACAAATTCGGTAATGACTTTAACTCTAAGTTACTTGACAATTTGCGAGGTAGAACTTTAAATGATTTAAACCAAACAACTCCATTAAATCAAGCCACTCAACTATTAAATAACTACACTTCTCAAATTAATGCAGTTACAACCGATGGTGACTTTATTTCTCAATTGAACGCTATTCAAAGCGCATATAGAGCTGACAATACTTCACTATCTAACGCGCTTTCTCAATTAAGTAACCAAGCATCTACATCAACAAGCAACGTTTCAAACCTAAGCAACTTGTCTTCTAATGATAAGCAATCATTTACTAATTCTGTTAATAGTGCATTGCAAACAGCACAAGCAAACTTATTGGGCGTTTCTCAATCAAGTCAAATCGCTGGTGCTTTATCAGATGGTATTAATTCTATTAAGAAGGTGGAACTACAAGCTACCATTAATTCCGCCATTAATGATATTAACAATGCCGTTACAAACACTACTAATAATATTCAAAATGATAGAACAATTGCTAAGGACCAATCTGACCAACAATTGCAAAATGTTGTGGCAGATAAGAATAACTACACTAGTCAACTACAAGCCGTTACTGATATTGCAAACGTAGCGGGTATTCGTACCCAAGGTGTAAACCAAATTAATGGTGAATATGTTCCGGGTCCAAGTATTCCTAATCAAAAGATTACCGCTCAAGCTACTATCGATGCTGAATTCACAAAGATGAAGAATGCTATTAATGCTGATAACACACTAACCTCTGACGAAAAAGAACGAGAAATATCAAACCTAGTTCAGGCTAGAGGTGAGGCACGATCAAATATTCAAAATTCATTTACTGCTGATAAAATCAACGATGCACGTGATAAAGGTATCCAAAATATTGACGCACAATATGCACCAAGTTCAAAAACATTAGATCAACGCAGATCTGAAGCCAAAAATCAATTAGAGAATGAAGCTGGTTGGGTTAAGAGTCAAATTGATGCTGACAACACATTAACTAGTGCCGAAAAGACACAACAAAAGAATAATGTTGATAGTGCTCTTGCTAGCCTTGAATCTCAAATTGATGCTTCCAATGTCGCAGACGATATCATCAATTTGAATACCAGCGGTGTTAAAATTATTGATAACCAATACGTTCCGTCAAAGACATCATTAGCTGACCAAAAGGCTAATGCCAAGGCTAATCTAGAAGCAGAAGCAACCAAGATTAAGAATCAAATTGATGCGGATAACACTTTGACTAGCGCAGAAAAAGCTACTCAAAAGAATAACGTCGACAATGTCAAAGTAAATGACCAAGGCAATATTGATGCAGCAACTAATGCTGATGGCGTCAATAATGCTTATAGCCAAGGTGTCACAGACATTGATAACCAATACGCCCCAGGAAAGACTTCATTAACTGACCAAAAGGCTAATGCTAAGGCTCAACTAGAAGCAGAAGCAACCAAGATTAAAAATCAAATCAATGCCGATAACAGTTTGACTACTTCAGATAAGAGCAGTCAAAAAGCCAACGTTGATAGTGTCAAAGCGACTGACCAAGCAAAAATTGATGCCGCAACCAATGCCGATGACATCAATAACGCATACAACCAAGGAATTACTGACATTGATAAACAATACGTTCCAGGTAAGACCTCAGTTGCTGATCAACAAGCAAATGCCAACGCTAACCTAGAAGCAGAAGCAACCAAGGTTAAGAATCAAATCGATGCCGATAACACTTTGACTACAGCAGAAAAGAATACTCAAAAAGCCAATGTTGATAGTACAAAGGGTGTTGCACAAGCTGCTATTAATGCTGCAACTAACGCCGATGACATTAATACCGCATACAATAATGGTGTCACAGACATTGATAACCAATACGTTCCAGGTAAGACTTCATTAGCCGACCAAAAGACTAACGCTAAGGCTGATTTGGATGTCCAAGCAGCTAAGATTAAAAATGATATCGCAAATGATGCTACATTAACGCAAGATCAAAAGAATGACCAAATGGATCAGTTAGCAGCTGATAAAGTTGCTGCTGAGCAAGCAATTGATAATGCTGCTGATGCGGATGACATTAATAAGGCATTGGGTGATGGTAATTTGAATATGGAAGCGGACCATCAACCTGGCCAAGCGATTGATAATCAAAAGGCAACTGCTAAACAAGCTATTCAAGCTGAGGCTAACAAGGTAAAAGCTGCCATTGCTGCGGATTCCAGTTTGACTAGTGAAGAAAAAGCAAAGCAAAAGAATGCTGTAGATTCAGCTTCTGCCGCGGCCCAAACTAATATTGACGGTTTAACAAACGCCGACGATATCAATTCAGCAATCAAACAAGGTATTTCCGACGTTGATGGCAAACACGTATCAGGTACACCATTAGATACGCAAAAATCTAACGCTAAGTCACAAATTACTAATGAAGCAAACAAGATTAAGCAAGACATCGCAAACGATGCAACATTAACTCAAGCGCAAAAAGATGCTCAAACTGCTAAGGTAAATGCTGACGCAGATGCCGCATCAAAGGCAATTGATAATGCAAGTGATGCCGACAGTGTTAATAAAGCAATCAGTGATGGAACAAGCAACATTGATGCTGATCACACTTCCAAGGCACCAGTAGACAGTCAAAGATCAGATGCTTTAAACCAATTAGATGAAAAAGCAGCTAAGATTAAACAAGACATCGCAAACGATGCAACATTAACTCAAGCGCAAAAGGATGCTCAAACTGCCAAGGTAGACGCCGACGCAGCCGCTGGTAAACAAGCAATCCAAAACGCTACTGATGCTGATAGCATCAACAAGGCACTAAGTGATAACAGTGGTCAAATCGCTAACGATCACCAACCAGGAAGCTCAGTTGATAATCAAAAGGATTCTAACAACACTAACTTGGATGCTGAAGCAACCAAGGTTAAGAACCAAATTGATGCTGACGTTTCATTAACTGGTAAAGAAAAAGACCAACAAAAGAGTAATGTGGAAAGCGTAAAGGCAGCTGCTGAAGCTAAGATTAATGCTGCAACTAATGCTGATGGTATTAAGGCTGCATACGACCAAGGTATCAAAGATATTGATGCTCAATATGTTCCAGGAAAGACTTCATTACCTGACCAAAAGGCTAATGCAAAAGCTCAATTAGATGCCCAAGCTGCCAAGATTAAGCAAGACATCGCAAACGATGCCACATTAACCCAAAGTCAAAAAGATGCCCAAATGGCCAAGGTTGATGCTGATAGACAATCAGCTGAATCAGCAATTGACAATGCTAAAGATGCCGATGGTGTTAACCAAGCAATTAGCGATTGGAATGGAACTATTGAAAAAGATCACCAACCAGGTAAGCCAATTGCTGATCAAAAAGCTGACGCTAAGGCAGCTATTCAAGCTGAAGCTGACAAGGTTAAAGCGGCAATCGATGCAGACCCAACTTTAACTAGTGATGAAAAGGCTGATCAAAAGAACAAGGTTGATAGTGTAAGCTCTGCTGAACAAGCTAAGATTGATGGTTTAACAAATGTGGATGACATCCATAACCAAATCACTCAAAGTGTGTCCGACATTGATGATGTACACCAATCAGGTGAGAGTTTAGCCGACCAAAAGGCAGCTGCCAAGTCACAATTGGATGCTCAAGCAGCTAAGATTAAACAAGACATCGCAAATGATGCGACATTGACTCAAGCTGATAAGGATGCTCAAAGCGCCAAGGTTGATGCAGATACAAATGCCGGCAAACAAGCAATCGACAACGCAGCTGATGCTGATAGCATTAACAGCTTGATTAAAGACAACAAAGATAAGATTGCTGCCGACCACGTTTCACATGCATCGGTAGATGACCAAAAGGCAAGTAATAAGAAGACATTGGACGACCAAGCAGCCAAAGTTAAACAAGATATCGCAAACGATAACACATTGACTCAAGCGGAAAAGGATGCTCAAACTGCCAAGGTAGAAGCCGATAAAGAAGCTGCTGAAAAGGCAATCGACGCTGCCTTAGATGCTGAAGGTGTCAAGAAAGCCACTGATGCTGGTAACAAGCAAATTAATGCTGACCATGTACCAGGTAAATCAGTTGATGATCAAAAGGCTGCTGCTAAGAAGCAATTGGATGACCAAGCAGCTAAGATTAAACAAGACATCGCAAACGATACAACATTAACTCAAGCTGAAAAAGACGCCCAAAGCGCAAAGGTTGACGCTGATAGAGACGCTGGCGAAAAGGCCATTGATGGCGCAACTAATGCCGATGCCATCAACAAGTTAATCAGTGACACTACAACTAAAATCAATGGTGACCACACTTCAGGCCAAGCAGTAGCTGATCAAAAGACAGCTAAGAAGAATGACCTAGATACAGAAGCGAACAAGGTTAAGGCAGCTATTGATGCTGACAACACCTTAAGTCAAGCCGAAAAGGATGCTCAAAAGGCAGCCATTGATGCTGATGTTAACGCTGGTAAGAAGGCTATTGACGCTGCTTCCGACGCAGAAGGTATCAAACAAGCCGTAGACAGTACCAACCAAAAGATTGATGGTGAACACCATTCAGGTAAGTCTGTGGCTGACCAAAAGAATGATGCTAAGTCACAAATGGATGCTGAAGCCAACAAGATTAAGGCTGCTATTGATGCTGATGACACTTTGACTGGTGCTGAAAAAGAAGCACAAAAGAAGAATGTTGATGATGCTAACAAAGCTGCCCAAGCTAAGATTGATGATGCCTCAAATGCTGATGAAATTAACCAAGCAATCAAAGATGGTAATACTAATATTGATGGTCAACACCAACCAGGTACATCAGTTAAGGACCAACAAGATGCCGCTAAGAAGCAATTAGACGTTGAAGCTAACAAGATTAAACAAGACATCGATAACGACCCAACATTGAGTAAGTCAGCCAAAGATGCTCAAAAGGCCAAGGTTGATAACGATGTTCAAGCTGGTAAGGATGCCATTGACAAGCAATCAAATGCTGATGGCATTAACCAAGCAATTATTGATGCTAAGAATAAAATTGATGGTGAACATGTTTCTGGTACTCCATTGTCAGACCAAAAGAAAACTGCTCAAGATCAATTAAATGCCCAAGCTGCTAAGATTAAGCAAGATATTGACAATGATGCCACATTAACAAGTGACCAAAAGAAGGCTCAAAAAGCTAACATTGACCAAGATGTTACAAACGGTATGAATGCTATTAATAGTGCAACCGACGCTGACGGTATTAATGATGCATTGAGTGATGCTAATAAGAAGGTTGCTGGTGAACACGTACCAGGAACATCAGTAGACAGTCAAAAGAGTAATGCAACTTCTCAATTAGATGCAGAAGCAAATAGTATTAAGGATAAAATCCAAAACGATGCAACATTAACTCAAGCTGAAAGGGATGCCCAAAAGGCTAAGGTTGATGCTGATGTTCAAACTGGTAAGCAAGCTATTAATAACGCAACAGATGCCGACAGCATCAACAAGGCGCTTAGTGATGCTAACAAGGCTATTGATGTTGACTACACACCAGGAACATCATTAGACACACAAAAATCTAACGCTAAAAATGAGATTGATGCTGAAGCTAAAGCTACAAAAGATAAAATTGATGCTGATAAGACATTAACTAATGCTGAAAAGCAAGCTCAGAAGAATAAAGTTGATTCTGACGCTCAAGCTGGTAAAGATGCTATTGAAAAGGCTGCAGATGCGGATAGTATCAACAAAGTAATCAGTGATACTAATACTCAAGTTGATAATGATTACGTAACAAGTACCGTACCATTACAAGATCAAAAGAGTAATGCTAAGAAGCAATTAGAAGACTTAGCAACTAAGACTAAGCAAGACATCGCAAACGATGCGACATTAACTCAAGCTGAAAAAGATGCCCAAACTGCTAAGGTGGATGCTGACAAGACAGCTGCTGAAAAGGCAATCGATAACGCTTCAGATGCGGAAGGTGTCAAGGAAGCCAGCGATAATGGTAATAAGAATATTTCTAACGATCACAATTCAGGAACATCAGTTGATGACCAAAAGTCCGTTGCTAAGAAACAATTAGAAGACCTAGCAGCTAAGACTAAGAACGATATCCAAAACGATGCAACATTGACCCAAGCAGAAAAGGACGCTCAAACTGCCAAGGTAGAAGCCGATAAGGAAGCTGCTGAAAAGGCTATCGACGCTGCCACTGATGCTGAAGGTGTCAAAGAAGCAACTGATAATGGTAACGATAAAATCAATGGTGACCATGTACCAGGTGAATCAGTTGATGACCAAAAGGCAGTTGCTAAGAAGTCATTGGACGACCAAGCAACTAAGATTAAACAAGATATCGCAAACGATGCGACATTAACCCAAGCCGAAAAAGATGCCCAAAGTGCCAAGGTTGACGCTGATAGAGAAGCCGGCGAAAAATCCATTGATAGTGCAACTAACGCCGATGACATCAACAAGTTAGTCAGTGACACTACAGGTAAAATCAATGGTGACCACGTTTCAGGACAATCCGTGGATGCTCAAAAGGCAGCCAAGAAGAATGACCTAGACAACGAAGCCAACAAGGTTAAGAGTCAAATTGATAGCGATAACACATTAACTCAAGCCAAAAAGGATGCTCAAAAGGCAGCCATCGATGCTGATGTTGACGCTGGTAAGAAGGCTATCGACGCTGCCTCCGATGCAGAAGGTATCAAACAAGCTGTTGATAGCAGTAACCAAAAGATTGATGGTGAACACAAATCAGGTACACCATTAGACACTCAGAAATCTGACGCTAAGAAGCAATTAGACGCTGAAGCTAACAAGATTAAGGCAGATATTGACGCTGATGACACTTTGACTAGTGCAGAAAAAGCACAACAAAAGAAGAATGTTGATGATGCTAATAAAGCTGCCCAAGCTAAGATTGATGATGCTTCAAATGCAGATGAAATTAACGGTGCAATAAAAGATGGTAATACTAATATTGATGGTCAACATAAATCAGGTACATCAGTTAAGGATCAACAAGATGCTGCTAAGAAGCAATTAGATGATCAAGCAGCTAAGATTAAGAATGATATTCAAAATGATGTAACATTAACTTCTGACCAAAAGAAGGAACAAACAGATAAGGTAGATGCAGACAAGACTGCTGCTGAAAAAGCTGTATCTGCTGCTACAAATGCAGACGATATTAATAAGGCAATTAGCAATGGAAAAGATAAGATTTCTAAAGACCATCAATCAGGGACATCATTAGATAAGCAAAAATCTGACGCCAAAAATGCGGTTGATGCTGCAGCTAAAAGTACAAAAGATAAAATCGATTCTGATAACACCTTAACCAGTGCAGAAAAAGAAGCACAAAAGAACAAGGTTGATAGCGAAGCAGAAGATACTAAGAAGAACATTGATGCAGCAACTAATGCAGACGATATCAATGATTTATCTGACCGAATGATTGGAAATGTTGATAACAACTATGCACCAGGAACACCATTGTCAGATCAAAAATCTGCTGCTAAGAAACAACTATCTCAAAAATTAGATGATTTAATTAAACAAATCTTCGATGATGACACATTAACTACCGACCAAAAGAATGCTCAAAAAGCTCAAGCAACTTCAGATATGAATGAAGCTTCAAATGCAGTTGATAACGCTCAAAATGCTGACAATATCAATAAATCAGTAAGTGATGGTAACACCAAGATTACTGGTGACCACATACCAGGCACATCAGTAGATGATCAAAAGTCCTCAGCAAAGCAACAACTAGAAGCACAAGCTGCTAAGACTAAGCAAGACATCCAAAACGATGCCACATTAACTCAAGCACAAAGGGATGCCCAAGTTGCTAAGGTGGATGCAGACAAGACTGCTGCTGAAAAAGCGGTTGATGATGCCACAGATGCTGATTCCATTAACAAGGCAATTGCTGATGGAAACAACAATATTTCTAACGATCATCAATCAGGAACTTCAGTAGATACTCAAAAGGACAACGCCAAAGCTCAACTAGATGCTGAAGCAACCAAGGTTAAGAGTGATATCGATAACGATAACTCCTTAACCAGTGATGAAAAAGACGTTCAAAAGGCTAAGGTTGATGCCGATGTCAAAGCCGGAAAAGAAGCTATCGACAATTCCACAGAAGCTGATAACATTAACAAAGCAGTTAGTGATACTAACGCTCAAGTTGATAAGGAACACGTTGCTGGCACACCAGTAGATAGTCAAAAATCTGTTGCTAAGAAACAATTGGAAGACCAAGCTACTAAGATTAAGCAAGACATCACAAATGATGCCACATTGACTCAAGCAGAAAAGGAAGCACAAATCGCTAAGGTTGAAGCTGACAAGACTGCTGGAGAAAAGGCAATTGATGATGCCAAGAACGCTGATACAATTAACCAAGCATTGGTTGATAGCAACAACTCTATCGTTTCTGATTACGTTCCAGGTAAGTCACTAACTGACCAAAAGGACGCAGCTAAGAAGCAACTAGATGCTGAAGCTGACAAGACCAAGGCAACCATTGATGCTGACAAGACATTGACTAGTGCTGAAAAAGCACAACAAAAGGCTAATGTGGATGCCAAGAACAAGGCAGCCCAAGACAATGTTGATGCTCAAACTAATGCTGACAACATCAATGCAATGACTGCTCAAGGTGTCGAAGAAATTGATGCTCAATATGTACCAGGTAAGGTTTCATTGAGTGATCAAAAGACTAATGCCAAGGCTAAACTTGAAGAAGAAGCTACTAAGGTTAAGAACGATATCTTAAATGACGCCACATTAACTAAGGCTGAAAAGGATACCCAAATGGCTCAAGTAGATGCTGATAAGACCGCTGGAGAAAAGGCTATCGACGATGCTTTAGATGCTGATGGTATTAACCAAGCAGTCAGTGATAGCAATGCCAAGATGGACGCCGATTACGTTCCAGGCAAGACTTCACTACCCGACCAAAAGAGCAACGCCAAGGCTCAATTAGATGCCCAAGCTGCCAAGATTAAGAATGACATCGCAAATGATGCCACTCTAACCCAAGCAGAAAAGGATGCTCAAATGGCTCAAGTAGATGCTGATAAATCTGCCGCTGAACAAGCCATCGACAACGCACCAGACGCTGACAGCATTAACCAAGCTATCAGCAATGGTAATACTAAGATTGCTTCTGACTATGTTCCAGGCAAACCAGTTGATGACCAAAAGAGTGCCGCTAAGGCTGACCTAGATGCCAAGGCCGCTAAGGTTAAGAATGACATCGCAAACGATGCCACATTGACTCAATCTGAAAAGGATGCTCAAATGGCCAAAGTTGACGCTGATAAATCAGCCAGTGAACAAGCTATTGATAATGCAACTAATGCTGATAGCATTAACCAAATCATCAGCGACACCAACGCAAAGATTGATGCAGATCATGTTGCCGGTCAATCATTGGATGCTCAAAGATCAGCTGCAAAGGCAAGAATTGAAGAAGAGGCCAACAAGGTTAGAGCGGCAATTGATGCTGATAAAACATTGAGCAGTGCTGAAAAGGCACGTCAAAAGAAGAATCTTGAACGTGCCAAGGTCAATGCTGAAGCAGAAATTGATTCATCAAGAAATGCAGATACCATTAAAGCTAGGATTTTGCCACAATTACACATCTTGGATATTCAACATGTTAAGAAACAAAACAACGGAAGTGGTCCTGAACAAACTATTCCACGTAATGTTTACATGGTTAAGAACTTCTACAGATACCTAAGCACTACCTTCACTAAGAAGAACCGTGTTCAAGGTTACAAGGCTACATCCCGTCCAAACGCTGTAATGTTTAGAATCATCGGTGAAACTACCAACAAGAACGGTGTAAAGAGATACAAGGTATACCAAATCGTTGTTAAGAAGAACGGCTCATTCAAAGTGGACCGTAAGAAGTGGGGTTACATCACCGCTAAACCTTCTTACATGAGACCTTTGTACTACCGTAGCAACGTTCAACAAATCAAGGTTATTGGTAAGGGAATCCGTGAATACAAGAATGTTAAGTTAAGTAAGGCTGTGAAGGGCTACAAGCACGGTACTGTTTTGAAGGTCAAGGCAGTCAAGAAGTACGGTAGCACATACAGATTACAATTAACTAACGGTCACTACATTACCGCTAACAAGAACTTGGTTCGTAAGCAAACAACACCACGTAACGTATACATGGTTAAAGGATTCTACAGATACTCAAGTGTTAACTTCAGTCACAAGAACAGAATCCAAGGTTACAAGAAGCAAGCTCGTCCAAACGCTGTGATGTTCAGAATTGTTGGCGAAACTACCAACAAGAATGGACTAAAGAGATACAAGGTATACCAAATCGTTCGTAACAAGAAGGGACTATTTAGAGTAGATCACAAGAAGTGGGGTTACATCACCACTAAGCCTTCATACGTAAAACCTTTGTACTACAGCAGCAAGGTACGTTCGGTTCGCGTAATCGGTTCTAGAATCCGCGCCTACAAGAACGTTAAGTTAACTAAGTCTGTTAAGTCATACAAACGCGGAACTGTTTTGAACGTTAAAGCAGTGAAGAAGATTGGTACTACTTACAGATTGCAATTAAATAATGGTAGTTACATCAGTGCTAACAAGAACTTAGTTCAAAAAATTAAATAACATTTGCTTAAAATGATTTAGGCAAACGAAAAAACGACTCGCCAGTAATTGGTGGGTCGTTTTTTATATTTATTTTGACAAACTAGGAAAATCCACTTAGTATAATTAATTATTAGAAAACGATTAGAGAAATTGAGTGATGACGATGAAGATTATCAATACATTGGGCCCTAAGCAGACCGATAGCTATCAAGCCGCCCAGTATCTTGCAGAAAGACAAGAAGTGGATATCAGACTACACGCTAGTTTTGATGATATTTATAGTGAACTAGCAAAACTAAAAGGGCAATATATGTTGGTACCAGTGGCTTTCCGCAGTGCTCAAAGTAATGATAACTGGGTCGATAATAACTACAAATACGTCGATCAACTATCGATTGTCGATACTTTTTTCCTACCGACCATGCCGATGATTTTGGTGCATAATCTACACCAAGATAATCAAAAAGTCGTCTTACACCCAGCTACATCAGCATTCTTACATGATTTTGACGACGATTTGATCCATGACTACGTTTCCAGTAAACCAGAAGCACTGAAAAATTTTTTACGCGGTGATTATGCCTATGCGATTGTCAGTGAGGAATGGTTTGAAAGCTCGACGAATCAAGGGATTGACGGTAGTCGGTTTGAAGTGATTAAACGTTTTTCTCCTACCATGATTTGGTGTCTGTATAAAATAATTGGCAAATAAACGTTGACAATTATTGCGTTTAGAATTATGCTTTCTCTAATGATAATTTAATGATATTTTAATTTAAAACCGAAGGAGGATGTAATTTATGAAGAACTTAGCAGCCAGTTATTATAGCAACTATTGGTACTTTATGTAGTGCTTGCATTTGATTTGTTGGATGCAAGCACATGATGCTTGTATCTAACGAAGTTGCTATAACAAATTCGATTAGATACCTGTAAAGTCTAATCGAGTTGCTGTTAAGTGGGAGTTCGCCCGAATACTAACCGTTCGATTAGATGATTAACTAAAAAATCTAGTCGAAGGTATAACCATAAATTATATTCTTTTAGAAAACGTCGACTAGATTTTGTCTAGTCGGCGTTTTTTTACTTCAGGGGGAATTAAACATGGAAATGATTAATGAGGATCACAATATTCATATTACAAGTAAGAAGAGATTATCTTTAGCGTTATTCATCAATTACTTCGTGCATGGCATGGTATTGGTAATCTTGATGCAAAACATGTTGTCACTGGCACATAGCTGGTCAACTTCCATCGCAGTCGTGTCATACGTAATTTCCGGTATCGGAATTGGCCGTCTGATTGCATACCCAATCACAGGAATCCTATCCGATCGACTAAACAGAAAGACATTCGTATTAATTGGCATGATTTTATACATCATCTTCCTATCTGCGATGCCATTTGCTAGCAACATTGTATTCGCGTACATATTAGCAATCTTGGCAGGTGTTGGGAACTCAGCATTGGATGCTGGAACCTACACCACTTTGGTTGAAATTAACAATGGTTCAGGTAAGTCGACAGTGTTAATCAAGGCCTTCATGTCAGCGGGGGATTTCATCCTACCACTACTAGTCTTTTTCCTAGATAGCAGACATTTATGGTTTGGAATTTCATTCATTCTTCCTGCGACCATCTTGATTTTGAACTTATTCAACATCCTAAGTATCAAGTTCCCAGACATTCAACAAATTAACGACAGCATGGAAATGATTAGTTCATCCATCAGCAAGGTAAAGAAGATTTTTGCCACTATCGGATTACTAGTATACGGATACACTTCAATGGCCTTAATGCTTATCTTCACCCAATGGATTACTTTGTACGGCCTAAAGGTGCTTCACCTAAGTGCGATTACCTCACACTTCCTACTTTCCTTGTACAGTATCGGATCAATTACCGGGGTGTTAGTAATTTCATTTATTTTGAAACAAAAATCATGTGAAGAACTACTAGTCGTTATCTTGAACCTAACCGCATTATTGGCACTTGTCGTGATTAACCTAGCAACAACACCGCTAGTCGTTGAAGCGGCCAGTCTAGTATTTGGCTTCTCAGCAGCTGGAGGGGTAATGCAAACTGGTCTAACAATCTTCATGAAACTATTCCCTAAGCACAGAGGCGCCATCACCGGAATCTTCTACTTCTTCGGTAGTATCGCTTCACTAACCGTCCCATTGGTAACTGGTTTACTATCAACTAAGGGCATCGGTCTAGCATTTAACTTCAGCATCCTAATCTCACTAATCAGCTCAGTCTTCGTGATTTTAGTAATGATAATTATGAAATCCAATAAGGAGTAGGGCCATGCAAGAAATCAGAAAACAAATTACCGACATTGATAACGAGATTATCAAGTTGTTAGAACAACGCTTTGAACTATGTAAGAAGGTTGGCGAGATTAAGCGTGCAAACAATCTCCCAATCTTAGACGAAAAAAGAGAACAAGAGGTTCTAGCGGGAATTGAAGCCACCGCAACAAAGTACGGCGAAGAAATCAAAATCGTCTTTGAAGAAATCATGCAACAAGCTAAAAACATCGAATAGGAGAATCAACTATGAACTTTATCACAGCAGGAGAATCACACGGACCGCAATTAACTGGAATCTTAGAAGGTGTTCCAGCAGGATTAAAACTAGATATCGACGCGATTAACGATCAACTAGCCAAACGCCAAGGTGGCTACGGTCGTGGTAACCGCCAGGCCATAGAACACGATGTTGTTCAAATTACCGGTGGGGTTCGCCACAAGATTACCTTGGGTTCACCCATTTCATTGACCGTGATGAACAGAGACCACAAACACTGGAATGAAATCATGGACCCAACCGCAGAAGAAACCGCGGAAAACTCAGTCAGAAAGGTGACTCGTCCCCGTCCTGGTCATGCCGACCTAGTCGGTGGGATGAAGTACAACCACCGCGATTTTAGAAACGTTTTGGAACGTTCATCCGCCAGAGAGACCGCCATGCGTGTGGCCATCGGTGCCATCTGCAAACAACTACTAGAACAATTAGGCATCAACATTGTCGGCTACGTCAAACAAATTGGCCAAGTTAACGCCGACGTTGACCACTTACTACCGGTTTCAGAAATCGAAGACAAGATTAAGAACAATGACCTACGCGTTTTAAATGAAGACAAGGTCGATGAAGTCCACGCCATGATTGATCAAACCAAACGTGATGGTGATACCCTGGGTGGAATTATCAAGGTCGTTGCTGAAAACGTCCCTGCCAGTTTGGGTAGCTACACTGGATGGAATCAAAAATTCGATGCCCGTCTAGCTTTCGCCGCAATGGGTGTGAATGCCATGAAGGGTGTCGAAATCGGTGAAGGATTCGCAGCGGCTACCAAGTTTGGTAGTCAGGTAATGGATCCAATCGACTGGAACGAAGAAAAGGGTTGGTTTAGAGACTCCGACAATCTTGGTGGGTTCGAAGGTGGAATGACCAACGGAATGCCAATTATTGTCCAAGCCGCAATGAAGCCAATTCCAACACTATACAAACCTTTAAAGAGTGTTGACGTTAACAGCAAGGAAGTCAGCAAGGCCAACATCGAACGTTCAGACGTAACGGCGATTGTGCCGGCTTCCATCGTGATTGAAAGTGTAATTGCGATTGAAATTGCCAACATCATCACTGAAACTTTCGACGGCAGCAACATGGAAAGATTAACCAGACAACTAAAGGATTACAGACAAGAAATTAATGAATTCTAGGAGGAAAAGCGATGAAAAAATTAGTAGTAGATCAGAATACTGGTTTGCATGGCGACCTAGCAGTTCCAGGTGACAAAAGCATTTCTCACCGCAGTGTCATCCTGTCTTCCATCAGTGAGGGCACCAGTCACATTCATCACTTTCTAGCTTCCGACGACTGTATCTCCACCATCAACGCCTTCCGTGAAATGGGCGTCAAGATTGATTTAGCTGGGGATGAACTAACCGTAACTAGAATCGGTTTGAATGGATTACAAGCACCGCAAACTAAGTTAGAAATGGGGAACTCCGGAACCACCACCCGTTTACTATCAGGCCTATTGGCCGCCCAAAAGTTCACCACAGAATTGATTGGTGATGACTCATTATCCAAACGACCAATGAAACGCGTGAGTGAACCGTTATCAATGATGGGTGCCTCAATTGAAACTACCGACGGGCACTTACCAATGACCATTAATCCTGGGAATATCAAGGCGGTGAAATACGAATTACCAATGGCGAGTGCGCAGGTCAAAAGTGCGATTATCCTGGCTGCTTTAAATGCCGATGAGGACAGTGTCATTATCGAACCACAGGTGACCAGAGATCACACCGAAACGATGCTGAATCAGTTTGGTGATAGTGTGATTGAAAGACACGGCAATGAAATTACTGTTCATCACCAACCTAAATTAACCGCACAGGAATTCAATGTTCCTGGCGATATCTCATCAGCCGCATTCTTCTTGGTCGCCGCCACATTGGTACCAAACTCACACATTGTGTTGAAAAACGTCGGCATTAATCCCACTAGAACTGGGATTTTAGACGTATTAATCAAAATGGGTGCTAACATCAAACTACTTAATCAAACCAACGGAAGTGAACCAACCGCCGACATTGAAGTGACATACACACCGGATTTAAAACCAATCAAATTGAATGAAGAAAGCATCCCATTGATGATTGATGAGTTACCCTTGGTGGCCTTATTGGCTGCTAGATCTAATGGTCATAGCACCATCACCGGTGCCGAGGAACTGCGTTTTAAAGAAACCGACCGTATCAAGACGGTTGTAGCAGAACTCCAAAAAATCGGTATTCACATTGAAGAATTACCCGATGGTTTTTCAATCGATGGTTCCAAGGATTGGCAGGTAGTCGATGCATCATTGGATAGCCACGGCGATCATCGAATCGGGATGACTTTGGCGGTGGCAGCACTGCTATTGGACACTGACGTGCAATTGAATGGCGAAGATGCGATTAGCATTTCCTACCCACAATTCTTCGACCACTTACAAAATTTATCAGACTAGGAGGTGTCGGGATGGACGCAATTATTATTGGATTCATGGGCAGTGGTAAGACCACCGTCACCCAGTTATTAGCCGAGAAGTTAAACGTGAATTTCATGGACTTGGATAGTCTGATTGTCGACCACATTGGCCAATCGATTAGCGACTTCTTCGAAGACAATAGTGAAGAAAAGTTTCGAGAAGTTGAGACTGAGGTTTTAAAACAATCGGTTAGTCTAAACGGCATCTTAGCGACTGGTGGAGGTACGCCAATCTACAATGTCGATGTCATTAAGAACATGGATTTACCAGTTTTTCTATTGGATGCCAAAGACGAGACCATCCAACGCCGGCTAAGTGAAAACGAGGGCCGTCCACTAGTAGATAAGCACGGGTTAAATGGGATTATCGAGTTGAAGCATGAACGAGACGTCATCTACAGCGAGCTATCCGACCACACCATTTTTACCGATGACAAGACACCTTTAGAGGTGGCAGACGAAATACTAAATATCCTAAGCAAATAAAAAAGACTGCTCAAACGAGCAGCCTTTTTATTTTGTTATTGAATTGATGTTTTCTTTGTTTCTGGACCAAAAATCGCGATGAATAGTGAAGCAAAGATGGCAATCGCAGAGATAGCGATGAATAGGGATGTAACCCCATGAGCCTTAATAATCCAAAGAACAAAGTAAGGGGAAAGTGTCGTCAATAGTTTAGCAACACCGTTTGCATAGCCATTTCCTCTGAATCGAAAGTCAGTGGTAAATAGTTCGGGAGCATATACGGAGATGTTGCTGGCCATTGATAGGTACATAAGCATGGTTAGTACAAAACCATTGATCAAAATACCGGTACTAGTAGTTTCAAAAGCATACATAATTCCGGCAACCGCAATAAGTACAAAAGAAGGAACGATGGTTTTCTTTCTACCAATCACATCGACTAGGATTACTCCCATCAATGCACCAAGGGGAGCACCTGTCATCATGATGGTGGAGAACCACATTGAGTGAACGATGTTTAGTCCACGACTCAATAACAAGGTTGGTACCCATGATGTGAACATGTATTGGCAAAGCAAAGTAGCGGACACACCGACAGTAGCGATGATGGTACCTTTGAAGCGACTGATGTGACCGTTGTCGTTTTTCTTCATTTGGTTCTTATCATAGTGGCCATTCTTTTCTAGTTGGTTGATAATGACGTTTGCTTTCTTGTCATCATGATGACTGATTAGCCAACGTGGTGATTCTGGTAGATTACGACGCATGAACCAAACAATTAGCGCGAATACACCTAAAACGATGAACATTGAGCGCCAACCGAATCGACTTATCAAAATAGTAGACAAGAAGAAACCAAAAGGTGCCCCCAGGTTGGCAATCACTGAGGCAAAGCCACTCCATTTACCTCTGTTTTTAACGGGAGCAAATTCGCTGACCATCGCAAACCCGGTAACAACTTCGGCACCTAATCCGATTGCAGCAATGAAGCGCATAAAGATTAGGAAATAGATGTTAGGAGAGAAGGCATCAATTAATGTTGCGAACCCAAAGATTAATAGATTCCATTGAAATGCACTGCGTCTACCAAAGTAATCACCGATAAATCCAGTAATAATTGATCCGATAAATAAACCAAAAAATCCGGCAGATAAGAACATTGAACCCTGTGTCAGGCTAGCAAAGTGGGTGGCAACAATTGATGAGTTAACATTGCTTGCCATATAAACGTCTGAGCTATCCAGCAGTAGGCCGACTCCGATTAAACTAAACACCTTAAAAAACAAAGGTGATTCTTTTGCAGAGTCCATTCTTTCGCCAAGATTATTCTGGCTATCAATCATATTGATCATAAGCATTATCCTTTCTTGATAAAAAATGTTGGATTTATCCCATTTATCCATGACCATTCATAATTTCAGACTGAGTATATTCCTCGAATTTTTTTATTTCAAATCAAAATCATCATATATTATGTGAATTATTTGTTTGTAACCATTATAAATAAAACGAAAAAGGGCGTGAAATCAGTGTTAAAACAGCTTTTAGACAGCATGTCTATAAAATGAAAGTTTGTGAAAAGCGAAGGGATATAAAATTTGCTTATTCTACCATTAGAAAGTTTAATATAAGAGGTATTTTTGATCATTGACCTGCTACAAACGTTGATTTAATAGGATTCAAATTCTTTTACAACTTGTACTATTATATCTAGTATGACTTTTAAAGTTTTCTCGGGGTGTTATTCTATTCACAATCTCAGAGGCACAAACAATAATCATTATCATTTTGAAATCATGATAAATTGATAACGCCGAAGAGCATTCTAAAATATGTGATCTAATTTACCGAGAAATCAGACTTAAGTTTTTCAAAGAGAGCATTGGTTGGTGTGACAATGCATTAACTTAAATCGAAAAGTCGATATTATGATGAATTTTTTTCGAGAAATTCTGGTGCGACTACCATTATCAATGTCTGAGTATAAATCTGGTGAATGTGAATTCGAGAAAGTACTCAATGAGGCTGGTTATGTGAGTAATCAGCGAATAAAGGTGGTACCACGTTAGGCGTCCTTTCTATTCTGACCATTTAAATGGTTTGGGATAGTTAGGACGTTTTTTATTTATAGATGAAATGGAGGAATTGTTATGACAAAAGAGGATAAGAAGATTCAGATTTTTGATACATCACTAAGAGACGGTGAACAAACCATTGGAGTTAACTTTTCAATTGATCAAAAAGTAAAGATTGCTCAACAAATGGAAAAATGGGGAGTCGACGTTATTGAAGCTGGTTTTCCAGTCGCTTCAAAGGATGACTTTAAAGCCGTGAAGGCAGTAGCGGAGAGTGTTGATCGAGTTTGCGTCACTGGTTTAGCCAGAGCCAAACAAGGCGACATCGATGCATGTGTGGAAGCGACCAAGAATGCTAAGCACAAGCAAATCCATGTCTTTATCGGTACTAGCCCAATTCACCGTGAATACAAATTGAACATGACCAAAGAAGAAAACTTAGCTGCCATCCATAAGTGGGTCAGCTACGCTAGACAATTCTTCGACATCGTTCAATTCTCACCTGAAGATGCAACCAGAACTGAACCTGACTACTTAGTAGAAGCAATCAATACAGCTATCGATGCTGGCGCAAGTGTTATCAACATTGCAGACACCGTTGGATATACCAATCCAATCGAGTTTGGCCAGTTATTCGATTACTTAAGAGCAAACGTTGAACGTTTTGACGACGTAGTCTTCTCCGTACATTGTCATGATGATTTAGGAATGTCGGTCGCAAACGCAATCGCCGGAGTCCAACACGGTGCCTCAAGAATTGAAGGAACCGTCAATGGAATTGGTGAACGCGCTGGAAACACAGCCTTAGAAGAAGTTGCAGCGGCATTCATGGTCAGAAATGATTACTACCATTTCACCACTAACATTAATTTAAAAGAAACCAAAAAAACTGCAGATATGATCAGTGAATTTACTAAGATGGCGATTCCAAACAATAAAGCGGTGATTGGAAACAATGCATTCTCACATGAATCGGGAATCCACCAAGACGGGATGTTAAAGAATCGCAGCACCTACGAAATCCTAACTCCACAATCAGTTGGAATGGATGCGACCCATATCGTTTTAGGTAAACTATCTGGTTCACACGCGGTCATGCAAGAATTACAAAATATCGGTTTCGATGTTTCAAAAGAAGAAATGAAGAAGATTTTTCCAGTCTTCAAAAGTGTTGCCGACCATAAAGCAATTATTGACGACAACGACCTAAAAATAATTATGAAAAGAGTAGGAGTGATGTCTCATGCCTAATCAGATTACAGTACTAAAGGGTGACTACATTGGCCCTGAAATTATGAATGCCGGACTAAAAGTCTTAGAAGCCATTGCTAATAAATATGGATTCGATTATCAGATTGTTGAAGCCCCTTTTGGTGGCGAAGCAATCGATGAATGCGGTGATCCACTGCCGCCCAAGACAATCGAAAAATGCCAATCAAGTGATGCCGTCCTACTATCAGCGATTGGCGGACCAAAATGGGACCACGCTGAAAAAAGACCGGAACAAGGATTGTTACAGATTCGATCAAAGCTGAACTTATATAGCAACATCCGACCTACCAACATTTCTGAAGCGATGACGCAATATTCACCAATTAAGAATGCAAATGATGTCGACTTCGTTATTGTCAGGGAATTAACCAGTGGGATTTACTTCGGCACTCCTCGTCATAAGGACGACTTCCAAGCCTTAGATACGATGTATTACACCAGAGAAGAGATCAAACGAGTTACCAAAATCGCGTTTGATATGGCGGAAAGAAGACGCCATCACGTGACGTTAGTTGATAAATCAAACGTCTTAGATACTTCCAAGTTCTGGCGAGAAGTTGTCGCAGAGGTTGCCAAGGATTACCCGGATGTGACATTAGACTACTGCTACGTCGATGCTGCTTCGATGAAGATTATCAGTAACCCTGGTCAATTCGATGTCATCTTAACCGAGAACTTATTCGGTGACATCTTAAGTGATGAGGCAGCACAAATTACCGGATCGTTAGGAACGATTCCATCAATGAGTATCGGGGATGGCGGTCCGGCCTTATACGAACCAATTCATGGTTCAGCACCAGACATTGCCGGATTAGGCGTTGCTAATCCATTTTCAATGATTAATTCGGTGGCAATGATGTTAGCCAACTCGTTTAACCGCAACGACTTAGCGCAAAAAATTTATCAAGCAATCAATCAAGTGATTACAGATGGCGCTGTCACACCGGACTTAGGTGGACACTACAAGACAGAACAGGTTACTGATGCAGTCATCGATAACATATGAAAGAGGGAATCAGAATGGCTAAAACAATGATTGACAAGATTTGGGATCAACACGTGATTAAAGGAAAAGAGGGCGAACCGCAATTATTATACGTAGATTTGCACTTACTTCATGAAGTTACCTCACCCCAAGCCTTTGAAGGTTTAAGGGAAAATAACCGTCCGGTCAGAAGAACCGATAAGACATTTGCCACCATGGACCATAATGTTCCAACCGTTGATATCTTCAACGTTAAGGACATGATTTCAAAGAAACAAATTGAAACATTAGGTCAAAACTGTAAGGACTTTGGCGTCCGCGTTGCCGACATGGGACATGCTGACCAAGGAATCATTCATGCAATTGGACCACAATTAGGATTAACCCAACCGGGAATGTTAATTGTCTGTGGTGATTCACATACTGCCACCCACGGTTCATTTGGATCCATCGCTTTTGGGATTGGGACCAGTGAAGTCGAACACGTTTTAGCTACCCAGACTTTATGGCAAAACAAGCCCAAGAAGATGGGGATTCGCGTTCACGGGAAGTTACCTAAGGGTGTCTATGCCAAGGATGTCATTATGGGCGTGATTGCCAGAGAAGGGGTTGCCTTTGGAACTGGATACGGTGCCGAATTCTACGGTGACACCATCAGAAACATGGAAATGGAAGAACGCATGACTTTATGTAACATGGCCATCGAAGGTGGTGCCAAGATGGCATGTGTCGCTTCTGATGAAAAGACATATGAATATGTTCGCGGTCGTAAATACGCACCAAAGAACATGGAAAAGGCGATTGCCCACTGGAAGCAATTCTACACAGATGACGAAAGTGCATACGATAAAATCATCGACTTGGATGCTACCAAGTTAGCACCATTTGTCTCATGGGGAACCAACCCAGGAATGGCCATTCCAATTGATAAGACCACTCCTGAGATTAAGAACGCAGATGATCAAAAGGCTTACGACTATGTACATTTACAACCTGGTCAATCACTTAAGGATGTCGATTTGAAATGGATATTCTTTGGTTCTTGTACCAACGGTAGATTATCCGATTTGAAGATTGCGGCCAGCATTTTAAAGGGTCGCCATATCGCTGAAGGCATCACCGCCTGGGTGGTTCCAGCATCTAGAACGATTAAGGAAACCGCTGAAAAGTTAGGCATCGATAAAATCTTCAAGGATGCAGGTTGTGAATGGCGTGAGCCAGGATGCTCGGCTTGTCTAGGGATGAACCCCGACCATGTTCCTGCCGGCATCCATTGTGCATCGACTTCGAACCGTAATTTTGAAGGACGCCAAGGTGTTGGTTCAATCACCCACTTGGCAAGTCCCGCAATGGTTGCTGCCGCAGCGATTCACGGTCACTTTATCGACATTAGAAAGGAAGCGATTTAGATGGATGCCATCAAAATTTTCTCAGCCAGATCAGTGCCATTAATGAATGACAACATTGATACTGACCAAATTATTCCAAAGCAATTCCTAAAGAACATCTTAAAGACTGGTTTTGGGAAGGACTTATTATACGATTGGCGTTATTTAAAACCCAACGTTCCTAATCCTGACTTTGTGTTAAATAAACCAGAAAGACAGGGTGCACAAATTTTAGTCACCGGTGAAAACTTTGGTTGTGGTTCATCTAGAGAACACGCTGTTTGGGCTTTAAAGGACTACGGATTTAAGGTCATCATCGCTGGTGGATACAGTGACATCTTCTATATGAATAGTACTAAGAACGGGGTCTTAGCTATTAAATTACCTAAGGACCAACGCGAATACTTAGCAAACGTTCCACCAGAACAAAAAATTACCGTTAACTTAATCGATCAAAAGGTTCAAATCAATGACAAGGAATTTTTCTTCGACATTGATGAACGAATCAAATACAAACTAGTGAACGGATTAGATGATATCGCCATCACGATGAACATGATGGATGAAATTAAAGAATACGAAAGTCACATTCCTGACTTTAACTAATATTGGAGGCGTTTATTATGACCACACTTGAAGTAAAAGATTTACACGTAAGTTTCATTGACGAGGAAGAAGAAACATCCAAAGAGATTTTAAAGGGAGTCAACCTAACCATTAGAACCGGGGAAACCCATGCCATCATGGGACCCAATGGGACCGGTAAATCTACTTTATCCGAAACCATCATGGGTAATTCCAACTACACCATCACCCAAGGGGACATTTTAATCGATGGGGAAAGCATCTTAGATAAGACCGTGGATGAAAGAGCACGTGCTGGGTTATTCTTAGCCATGCAATATCCGGCAGAAATCAAAGGAATTACCAATGCGGAATTCATTCAAGCAGCGGTCAACGCCAGAAGAAGTGAAGACAACCCAGTGCCGGTTGGTGAATTCATCGATGAATTAGACCACAGTTTGAAAATCTTAAACATGAGCCAAGAAATGGTGGATCGTTACTTAAACGAAGGATTCTCCGGTGGTGAAAAGAAGCGTAACGAAATTTTACAAATGATGATGATTAAACCTAAGTTTTCAATCTTAGACGAAATCGATTCAGGACTAGATATTGATGCACTCCAAGTTGTCTCACGTGGTGTTAATTCCATGGATAACAAGGAATTAGGAACATTAATGATTACCCACTACCAAAGAATCTTAAACTACATCAAACCAGATTTCGTTCACGTCATGATGGGCGGACGAATCGTTAAGACCGGTGACTCTAGCTTAGCTGCCGAACTAGAAAATAATGGATATGCCTCACTTAGAGACGAACTTGGATTAGACATTAATCTTACCGATGAAGATGTCTAATAAATAAGGGGGATTGGCCAATGATAAAAGATAAATTCATGCGTCAAATGAGTCCGGAAATGGTCGAAGATTCAACATTTGATCAAGAACCAGAATGGATGACTGATTTCCGTCGTGACGCCTTTGAAAAGATGGCAACTAAGCAGTTACCACAAATTGATAAGATGGATTATCACGCTTGGAAGTTCATCAGTACTAACAACGATGACAAGAACCAAGAACAGGTGATTGATAATCACATCGAAAAAGAAATCGCTAACTACAGCATTACTACTATGGGAACCAAGACGATTGGGATGCACCCAAATGATGAAATGATTCAAAACAAAGTGATCTGTTGTGACTTTAAGACAGCGATTAGCAAGTATCCAGAAATTGTTCAAGAATACTTCACTAAGAACGAAGCGATGCAAAACAACCGCTTAAGCTGCCTTGAAAGCTCCATGATTAATAATGGAATCTTCATCTATGTACCCAAGAATGTTGAGTTAAAGGAACCCATCAGTGTCTACATGATTGAAAATAATTACCAAACCAAGTCTACCTTTAGCAGATTAATCGTTGTCGGAGATCAGAATAGTAAGTTCGATGTTGTCCAAAAATTAGTCAGTGTCGGAAGTAACAAGAAGGTCTCACACGTCAACATCGATGTCTACGCCAAGGACGATAGCAACGTTCAATTCTTCGCATTAGATGCAATGGGTGAACAAAATATCACCTATGTGATGCGTCATTCAGACGTTGGTAGAAAGGCCAAGATGAACTGGATGATTGGATCATTCAATGATGGAAATACCATTTCTGATGTTTCCACCGATTTAAACGGTGAAGGTTCAAAGGGTAATACCAGAATCGTTTCATTAGCTAATGGCCGTCAACAACAAGGTATCAACACCAGAGTGACTAACTATGGTAAACATTCCGATGGTGAAATTAGCCAACGTGGTGCCATCTTAGATCGTGCCAAGATTGTGTTTAACGGAATCGGAAAGGTTGCTCATGGTGCTCATGGTGCCAACAACCAACAAGAAAACAGTGTTTTGATGTTATCAGATGAAGCGACAGGTGATGCTAACCCAATCTTATTAATCGATGAAAACGACGTAATTGCCGGTCACAAGGCCAGCATCGGTAAGATTGATGAACGTCAATTGTACTATCTAATGAGTCGCGGGATTAAACCCGAGGTAGCAAAGAAATTGGTAATTAGAGGTTTCCTAGGAATTATTCTTTCTCACATTCCATCAGAAGCCATTAAGGACCAAATGATTAATATCATTGAAGGAAAACTAGCCAATGGATAAATCTTCAATAAGAGAAGATTTCCCAATCTTGAGTCGTCGCATTAACGACGCACCGATGATCTATCTTGATAGTGCCGCTACCTCACAAAAGCCCCAAGTGGTTATCGACAAGATTACTGATTATTACACCAACACTAACGCCAATGTACATCGCGGTGTCAGCAGTATCTCAGTTCAAGCAACCGATGAGTATGAACAAGCCAGAGGAAAAGTCGCCAAGTTCATCAATGCTGAATCAGACCGCCAAATCGTTTTTACCAGATCAACAACTGAATCATTAAATTGGATTGCCAATGGATACGCTAAGGACAGATTGATGCCGGGTGATGAAATCGTCATCAGCGTGGCCGAACACCACAGTAATATCATTCCATGGCAACAGGTTGCCGCAAGTACGGGAGCCAAATTAAAGTACGTCCAGGTCAATGATGAGGGCCAAATCGACTTACACGATACCAAACGTCAGATTACTGACAAGACCAAAATCGTATCGATGGCGATGGTATCAAATGTCATGGGTGCCACCAATCCAGTTAAAGAGGTTACTAATATGGCCCATGCTGTGGGCGCCAAGATGATAGTCGACGCAGCACAAGCCGCACCACACATGCCAGTGGATGTAACCGATATTGATTGCGATTTCTTAGCATTCTCCGGACACAAGATGTTAGCACCAACTGGCATTGGTGTCCTATACGGCAAGATGGATGTCTTAGACGAGATGGACCCAGTTCAGTTTGGCGGTGAAATGATTGATATTGTCTCAAGACAATCCGCAACTTTTCAACCGGTGCCACATAAGTTTGAAGCTGGGACACCCAACATTGCCGGAGCGATTGCCTTAGGCACAGCAATTGATTACCTAAATTCAATCGGGATGGACAACATCCATGAGTACGAGGAACAACTAACGCAGTCCTGCATGCAAGAGATGCAAAAGATAGATGGAATCACGATTTATGGATCAGATGATTTCAAACATCATAACGGCATTATCACATTTAACATCAAAGGAATTCACCCCCACGATGTAGCAACCGGCCTTGATTTACAAGGAATCGAAGTAAGAGCGGGTCATCATTGCGCGCAACCATTGATGGACTACTTGGAAGTTGAATCCACCGTCCGAGTTAGCTTTTACTTCTACAACAATCAAGATGATGTCAAAAGGTTCATTGAAGCCTTAATCAACGTAAAGGAGTTCTTTGCCAATGGGAATCGACAGGATGAATCAATTATATAAATCCGTTATCTTCGATCATTCAATGCACCCTAGAAACTTTGGTTCTTTGGATAATTGCACCGGTTCCGTTGAACTAAGAAATCCTAGCTGCGGAGATATTATTAAGGTTTTCGTCAATATTGAAGACGACGTGATTAAAGATATTAAGTACACATGCGTCGGCTGCACCATTTCTAAAGCCTCGACTAGCATCATGTCTCAAGAGATTAAGGGAAAAAACGTCGACGATGCCAAGAAAATCATCAAGGCCTTTTCCGACAATATTATCAAAAAAGACATCGATGATGACGATAAGAAGATGCTGGGGGATGCCAGATTATTAAGTGATTTGGCGAAGTTTCCCACCAGAATCCGATGCGCGACATTAGGATGGCATGCCACAGACAAACTAATTAATGACTATAAAGGAGTGATTTCATATGACTGATATCGCTGAAGTTCTACCCGATAAAGATTATGAATTTGGTTTCCATGATGATATCAAACCATTCTTCTCAACAGGTGAAGGAATCAATGAAGATATTATCAGACAGATTTCCAAAGAAAAAAACGAGCCCGAATGGATGTTAGATTACCGCCTAAGGTGTTATCAAACATATCTAAAAATAGAAGATCCACCATTTGGCCCTGACTTAAGCGGTCTTGATTTGGAACACATGAAATACTACCAAAAGCAGACCGATAAGAAGTACCGTGATTGGGATGATGTTCCAGATAAGATTAAGGAAACATTCGATAGATTAGGGGTTCCGGAAGCGGAAAGAAAGTACTTAGCTGGTTCATCAGCTCAATACGAATCAGAATCCGTTTACCATCACATGAAGGATGAATTAGACAAACAAGGGGTCATCTTCACCGACACCGATACCGCATTACAGAAGTATCCAGAGCTATTCAAGAAGTGGTTCGGTAAGTTAATCAAACCAACCAACAACAAGTTTGCCGCATTAAACGGAGCCGTTTGGTCAGGTGGAACCTTCATCTATGTACCAAAGGGAGTCACAGTATCAGCACCGATTCAAACCTATTTTAGAATCAATGCTGCTAAGTCAGGTCAGTTCGAAAGAACATTAATCATCGTTGATGAAGGCGCTCATCTGGAATACGTCGAAGGATGTACTGCACCTACCTATAATGCCGACAGTCTTCACGCCGCCGTGGTGGAAGTAAACGTATTACCACATGCATATTGTCGATACACAACAATTCAAAACTGGTCAAACAATGTTTACAGTCTTGAAACCAAGCGTGCCCAAGCACTAGAAGATGCCGTCATGGAATGGGTTGATGGAAACTTAGGATCAAAGGTTACTATGAAATACCCATCAGTATATCTAAACGGTCGTGGTGCTAAGGGAACCATGCTATCAATTGCGGTTGCTGGTAACAACATTCGCTCAGATACAGGAGCTCAAATGATTCACAACGCACCGGAAACTTCTTCATCAATCATTTCTAAGTCCATCGCAAAAGATGGTGGCTCTGTTGATTACAGAGGAAAGGTTCGCTTTGCCAAGGAAAGTGCTGGATCACATTGTCACGTTGAATGTGACACCATCATCATGGATGACAAATCAACCAGTGACACGATTCCTTATAACGAAATTTATAACAGTGACGTTTCAATGGAACACGAAGCCAAGGTTTCTAAGATTTCAGAAGAACAATTGTACTACTTGATGTCTAGAGGAATTACCGAACAAAAGGCGACTGAAATGATTATCATGAGTTTCATTGAACCTTTCACCAAGGAACTTCCAATGGAATACGCTGTTGAATTGAACCGCCTAATTAGTTTTGAAATGGAAGGTTCAATCGGTTAGGAGGAGCAAATGGAAATCAAAAGAAATAAATACATTGATGCTTTAGAAAGCGTCATCGACCCCGAATTATATATCGATATCGTGAACTTGGGTTTAATCTATCGAGTCGAAGTCGATGACAATAAACAATGCGTGGTCACCATGACATTAACAATCATGGGCTGCCCATTAAGTGATTATTTATTCGATCAAATTAAGGAACAACTAATTGGGTTTGAAGAAATTGATGACGTCAAAGTTAATCTAATCTTCGAACCCGCCTGGACCATAGATAACATGTCCAGGGAAGCAAGGTTACAACTTGGAATACACTAAATTTTTAAAATGACCATAGAAGGGAAGTGGTGGTATGAGAGCAAGTGCAGTAACTAGTGAAGCAATGAATACAAACATTGCAGTAAAGGCAAGCAGCTGGGTGGATAAACTAAAGAAATGGATGATGGTGGTGGGACCAGGTTTAATTGTGATGCTAGCCGACACTGATGCTGGTTGTTTGATTACTGCCGCACAATCGGGAGCAACCTATGGCTATGCCATGGTATTACCACAGATTGCATTGATTCCGATTCTTTTCATGGTTCAAGAAATCACAGTAAGACTAGGGATCATCACCAAGAAGGGTCATGGTGAACTAATAAGACAATATTTCGGTAGATATTGGGCCTATATTTCAGCTATTACACTAATGATTTCCTGTATTGGCGCATTGTTGACAGAGTTCATTGGAATTGCCGGTGTCGGAGAACTATTTGGAATCTCCAAATTCGTCACCGTTCCAATGAGCACCGCTGTATTGATTCTAATCGGATTCGCTGGAAGCTATCGTCGCGTTGAAAAGATTGGGATTCTATTCGGCATTTTCGAACTAACCTTCATCATTGGAATCTTTATGGTTCATCCTAATATGGGTTCGTTTATGCAAGGAATTCAATCAGTTCCAATTCATGATTCTTCCTACGTTTATCTAATTGCTGCAAACGTTGGATCCGTGATTATGCCCTGGATGATTTTCTATCAACAAAGTGCCGTCGTCGACAAGCACCTAAAACCAAGCATGATTAAAAAAGAACAAACTGACACATTTGTTGGAACATTCATTACCCAAGGCATCATGATTGGTTTCGTTGTATTGTTCGCTGCTACCGTCTTCACAACACACATGAAGGCCAGTGAAGATACAGTCAGTGACTTGGTATATTCGATGGGCAACTTTATCGGCATTCAAAATGCAAAGGCGATACTAGGTTCCAGCATATTGGGTGGAGCGCTAGTAGCTGCAATCGTCGTTGTACTTGCCGGAACATGGGGCATGACCGAAGTATTGAACTGGCGCCATTCTTTGAATGAAAGGGTGAATAAGAGCAACATTGGTTTTTACACAATGTATGCCATTACCCTAATGATCAGTGCCGGGCTAGTATTGTTCAATAAGAATCTTGTTTCTACAGCGATTACTGTTGAAGTAGTAAATGCATTGATGATTCCAATCGTACTTGGTTTCCTACTAGTTCTAGAAAGCAAAGCACTACCAAAACAATTTAGAATGAAGGGCATCTACAAGTTTTTGACGATTGCCTTTTCACTAATCGTAATGGGATTTGGAGTATATATGGTTGGACCGGTCTTCGGTCTATAGATTGAGAGTTTTGGAGATGAGTAGATATGAGTATGCAAACAAAGGCGATGGAAATTCTAAATATAGAATATCCCATCATTCAAGGACCAATGTCGTGGATCACAAACGCTGATTTTGTCAGCAGAATTTCAAATGCTGGTGGACTAGGAGTATTAGGCGCAAATGCAGGTCAACACCAAAAAGCTGATAACGCTTCAGATGCTGCTAGAAAGATGCAGATCGAGATTCAAAAAGCTAAGAAGCTAACCGATAAATCATTTGCAATCAACATTGTTATGCATGATGCAATGGATGACATTACAGATTACGTGCAAAAAATGTTGGAAGTTTCTTTTGCGGAGGACATCAAGTACTATGTGACGGTTGGCGTACCGAATAAAATAGTGTTTGATGAAATTAAGCATCATGGCGGAATTATAATTCACCGTCCAATTACCCCAACTATTGAAAACATGATGCAAGCAGAAGCAAACGGCGCTGATATCTTAGTGGCTACCGGATGTGAGGCCGGTGGATCACTTCCACAACAACAATTAACGACAGCTGAAATCATCAAACGAGTGATTCCACACATCCACGTTCCTTTATTTGCGGCAGGTGGTATTAATAGCATCGATGATATTAATGCACTTAGTTCATATCAAATTGGTGGTTTGTTCATGGGAACATTATTCATTGCCACCAAAGAATCACCAATCTCAGAGTCTGCTAAAGACCTAATCATTAGCTCCAAATCAGGCGATTTGATTAGTGTTTCATCTAAACTTCGTTCAATTAACACATCAAAAGCTCAACAACTACATAATATTTATGTTGATAAGGGTAATCCCATTGATGTAAACACAGAGATTAAAAAGCTTTGTGGTATGAAGACAGGGATGCTTGATGGAAATATTGAAGGTGGAATCGTCTCCGTGAATAATCATATTGATAGCATCTCCAAGCGCGTGTCTGTCGATGAGATTATTGCGGAATTTGGTGAATACTTGCGAGAAAGAATTAGTTAAATAAAAAAGACTGCTCAAGCGAGCAGCCTTTTTATTTTTTATGACGATCTCTAATCCATAAAATAACGGTGGTGAATAAAGCGATAATTATGATTATGTGAAAGATAGTACCGGAAGGAGTGTGCGGTAGGATATCGTTACTAATTAGTGCTAAATTGATTAATAATAGGACAATCATCAAGATTGTATAGATGTTTTTCATTGGTGAAAACCTCCGAAGTTATTTAATTGTGTTGGCACACTTTTCAATATATTGTTGACGGCGTTCAGGAGTGTCTACTTTGTCTTCCATGTTTCCTAAATCAAAACAGTGAGTAGCCTTGATACCACAGTAGGCAAGTAGTAGGTACTTCCATCTAAATAACACGTTACCAAACATCTTGTAGAAAAATGCTGGTCCATGACTGGTTGTGAAGACGCTAGCTGTTTTACCAGTTAGTAGCTTTTCATGTTTTCCATTTGGGTGGTAGATGTAGGCAAATTTAGGAGTGAAGACACGATCGAATAGTCCCTTCAATACTGAAGGTTCAGCTGACCACCAGATTGGAAAGAAGAAGGCGATATGGTCAGCATTCTTTACCAATTCTTGGACGTGATTTGGAAATGACTCATCTTCCATGTGTTGTCTGTATCCGTAACGTAAAACGGGATCAAAATCAGCATCACTCAAGTCGACTACTTCAACTTCGTGACCTAAGGATTTAGCATGTTCTACATAGTTCATGGCGTTGCCATGTGAAAATGACTTTCCATCTGGATGACCTTGAATAACTAGGATTTTCATTTTAATCGCCTCCGAAGTATTTGTCATTATTATATCTTTAATTGGACAACTTTACCAACTCCAAAACTGTAACATAATCTTAGTAAAATCTTTACCACTATTACACGAAAAATGTTCTATGATAGGGGCAGATAAAGGAATTTATCCAATCTATATCTTGAGGTGATATTATGAATTTGGAAAATACAAAAGACAAGATTGTAGGTAAAGCAACCGAACTAAAAGGTAAGGCCACCGGTAGCAAGCTAGATGAATTAAAGGGTAAGGCACAAAACTTCTTCGGTAAGGCGAAGGACAGCTTCGATGAAGCTCGTCGTAAGTCAGAAGAACGTCGTAGCCAACGTGAAAACGAAAACAAGTAAACATAATAAAAAAGGCGCCGTTTGGCGTCTTTTTTTATAATTCTAGTAATTCTTTTGGAGATTTTAGAATATAGTCTGGATTTTCTTGTTTTAATGCTTCAACATCATGGGCACCCCAAATTACACCAGCAGTATGGACACCAGCCGATTTACCCATTTGTAAATCAAAGATGGCATCTCCAATCATGATTGATTTATCAGGTGACAAATTAAATTTACTTAGTGTTTCCAATACACCATCAGGAGCAGGTTTGAAGTGCTCAACTTGATCGGATCCAATTACACCATCAAAAAATTGATTAATATTTAATGATTCCAAATTTCTAGTTAATGCTGTAGAGTGCTTGCTGGACACAACGAAGAGTTTTCTTTTTTGACGATGTAGTTCTTTTAAAGAATCAAAAATCCCGTCAAAAAGAGTAAGATTACTCGTTTCTAAATCCTTGTAACACTTTCTGAATATAGATAATAAATTTTCAAATTCAGCGTCTGAAAACTTTTTATCTGGTGCCATTTTTTTGAATGACACTTCAATTGGGATTCCCATATAGTAGTTAATATCATCGGAGCTTGGTTCTTTTAAATCAAATTCCTTGAATGCTAATTTCGTAGCTAATTCACCTGTTTTTCCGGAATTGGCTAGTGTACCATCAAAATCAAAAATAAAATTATCCATATTCTATCTCCTCATAACATAAGATTGCATATATTTTGGCATAACAGTATGAATATATCAATAAAAAAGACGCCATTACGGCGTCTTTTTTATTTATCTAATGTCTTCTGAGTAGAATTGTTGTTTTGCTAAAGCAAGGTTACCAATGATTGATAACTTGTCAGCGTCTTGACTAGGAAGGGTGATGTATTGATCGATATCACCAACATCAAGGTAGCCATCAAATAGCTTCTTGAATTGTTCCTTAATCTTGCCTAATTCTATTTCGTTTAAAATACTACCACCTAAGATAACCTTTTGTGGTCTGATGAAGACAGTGGTTTGAATTACGGATTGTGCGATGTAGAATGCCACAGTATCCCATAGGGGGTTAAACATTGAGATTTCTTGTGGGCGTTGGTGAGTTCTGGCTTCAATGGCCTTGGTTGATACAAGTCCTTCTAAACAGTCACCTTGATATGGACAGGTTCCCTTGAAGTCTTGGTCGTTAACGTTTCTTTGGGGGATGATATGACCAATTTCAGGGCTTCCCATGTGTCCAACAAACTTTCCATCGTTTACAATTCCGACACCGACACCATCACTGATTGTGATGTATGCCAGACTCAAGATAGGATCATCTTTTAGAATCGAGCTAATGTACTCTCCATAGGCACGGCTGTTAACATCAGTTGTAAATGAGATTGGAATATTGAAATGATGTTTGAATGTACCCAATAGGTTAATATTTTGCCAGTTAGGGCGGGAAGATTCTTTAATATAACCGTATTGAGAAGAGTAAGTACGAAGTTCCAAAGGACCGAATGATGAGATACCAATAGCTGCTAAATCGTCAAAACCTTTGAAGTAGTCGATAGCTTTTTTCAAAGTTTCTTGAGGTTCAGTTAAATCAATTACAATCCAGTCTGAGATGTTGCACTTACCGTCACCAACAGCACAAACCATTTGGTTGTGATCAGTGGTACAGAGACTTCCTAATAACATATTCAACGCCTCTTTTTAGTGAAATTTTTCGTTATCTTGTTCTTGAATTTCCTTACGTCTTTCTTCGTATCCTGGTTTACCAAGTAGGGCAAACATGTTTTGCTTGTAGTCTTCAACACCTGGTTGGTTGAATGGGTTAATACCGTTTAGGTAACCTGAAACTGCAATCGCAAATTCGAAGAAGTAGATTAAGTAACCTAAAGTAGCTTCACTGTTGTCTTCAGCGGTTACCAACATGTTTGGTACGCCACCATTTGTGTGGGCGATAACAACGGCTTCTCTTGCAGTCTTGTTAACTTCGTCCATTGTAGTGTTTTCCAAGTACTTTAGACCATCTAAGTTTTCTTCGTTGGCAGGAATACCTAGGTTTGAAGCAGGTTGTTTGATTTCAACAACTGTTTCCATTAGGTTACGCATCCCTTCTTGGATGTATTGACCTAATGAGTGTAAATCAGTACTGAAGATAGCTGAACTAGGGTAGATACCCTTGTAGTTCTTTCCTTCGGTTTCACCCGCAAGTTGTTTCCACCATTCGGCTAGAAAACGAAGATGTGGTTCGTAACTTTCAAGGATTTCATTAGTGTAGCCCTTACGGTATAAGATGTTTCTGTAAGCAGCGTATAGAAGTGAGTCGTTTTCATATAAAGGAGCGTCCTTTAATGCAACTTGAGCTTCGTGTGCACCGTCCATTAAATCATCGATGTTAGCACCTGATGCGGCGATTGGAAGAAGACCAACCGGAGTTAGTACTGAGTATCTTCCACCAATTCCATTAGGGATTACGAAACTAGTGTAGCCTTGATCGATTGCTTCATCGTGTAAAGCACCTTTCTTAGCGTCGGTAGTTACGTAAATACGCTTGTTAGCTTCTTCTTCACCGTATTTTTCAATTAACTTTTCTTTGAAGATTCTAAATGCCATTGCTGGTTCAGTAGTGGTACCTGACTTAGAAATAACGTTAACTGAGAAGTCACGATCACCGATTACACGTAGTAAGTCGGCAGTGTAAGCAGGGCTAATTGTGTTACCTGCGAAGAAGATTTGAGGGTGCTTGTCAGTACCTTCTAAGTTGAAGAAACTGCCGTGTAGGAAATCTAATGCCATCTTGGCACCTAGGTATGAACCACCAATACCGATAACAACTAGGACATCTGATTTTTCTTGAATGTCTCTGGCAGCGTCTTTAATACGGTCGAATTCAACGGGATCGTATTCGTCTGGTAAGTTTACCCAGTCACCCATTTTGGCTTCAACACCGGTTCCGTGAACTAATAAGTCACGGGCGGTTTGTACCATTGGGGCGATTTCCTTTAATTCATTTGATTGCACAAAGGACTTTAGACCTTTGGTGTCTAATTCAACTCGTTTCATTTTATGTTCCTCCATCGATTAATCAATTTTAACGATGTTTTCTTTGTAGTATTGTCTTGATGCTAATGCGAAGTTACCGATTGTAGCTGAACCGTTGTCTTCACATGCTGGCATAGTGATGTAGTAGTCTAAGTCGCCAACTTCAACGTAGTCGTTGAACATTTCCTTGAATTGTTCACGAACTTTCTTGATAACTGGTTCTGAAATTACTCCACCACCTAAAATAACTTTTTGTGGACGGATGAATAGGGTAGCTTGCATTACTGCTTGGGCAATGTAGTAAGCCATGATGTCCCATACAGGATCATCCATAGGAACATCTTTACCTTTCTTACCACAACGAACGTCAAAAGTAGGACCAGCTGCTAGACCTTCTAGACAGCTGTGGTGGTATGGACATAATCCCTTAAAGTCTAAATCGTCTGGGTGGCGTTTTAGATAAATGTGTCCAGCTTCAGGGTGACCTAGAGAACCAATGAATGAGCCTTCATTGATAATTCCGGCTCCAACACCAGTACCGAAAGTGTAGTATACCAGTGTTTGTAATGGATTATGATTTCTAATTGATGTAATGTATTCACCATAAGCGGAACCATTAACATCAGTAGTCCAAAAAATAGGAATATCGAAATGTTTCTTCATTGTTCCTAAGAAGTTAGTGTTGGACCAGTTTGGTTTTGGTGTGTCTGTTATATAACCATATTTTGGTGAGTCTGTGCGCACTTCGATGGGACCAAATGACGCAATACTCATGGCGGTTAAGTCGTCGAATTTTTCGAAGTATTCAATACATTTGCTTAATGTTTCATCAGGAGTGGTGGTAGGAATTCTCACACTGTCAAGAATTTCATAGTTTTCATTACCTACGGCGCAAACAAATTTTGTTCCGCCTGCTTCAATGCTACCAAATTTCATAGTTGAATCTCCTTTAACCTTTTTCTATGGGGAGTATTAGTTTTTGAATGCGCTCCCAATTTTTATTATGGACCCGATTTTTCTAAATACAAGTAAAAAATAGTTAAAAAAAGGTTAAGAATTGAAAAATCAATTGTCATGGATATATAACTATAATGGCGGGTTTTTTAAAGATTTCATAAAGATAATGTAAACGGTTTCATTTAACCCGTAAACCTGCTACAATTAGACACAATAATACGAAAAAAGTGAGGCTAGAGAAATGGATACAAAGTACTGGAATATCGATCGATTAGGTCGACTATACAAAGATTGGGACCCAGAAGTGTTAAATAAATTGGAAACAAAGATTGCTAAATCTCACTGGCGTCCTGGATACCACATTACTACTCAAACCGGTTTATTGAATGACCCCAACGGTTTTTCATACTTCAATAACCAATGGCACTTGTTCTACCAAGCATTCCCATACGGTGCTGTTCATGGACTAAAGAGTTGGCAACACATGGTGTCAGATGACTTAGTTCACTGGAAGTTCATCGACAAGCCAATGGTGCCGGACTTATATTCTGACCGTAATGGATGTTATTCCGGTAGTGCCATTAACGTTGACGACAAGCTATTCTTGATGTACACCGGAAACACATTTGAGGGTGAAGAGATGGCCAGACATCCTTACCAATTAGGTGCTTGGATGGATGACGATAATAATATCTCAAAACTAGATCACCCATTGATTGAAAGTGAACCAACTGGAGTTACCGGTCACTTTAGAGACCCCCAAGTCATTAAGAACGGCGACTACTACTACGCATTTTTGGGTGCCCAAACCGTCGATAATGCCGGTGAAATCCTAACCTACCGCACTAAAGACATTGAAAACGGCTGGGAACTATACAAGAAGTTAGATCTTGGAACTGACAACCTAGGCTACATGGCTGAATGTCCAAACGTTGGTTTCATCGATGGAAAAGTCGTAGTAATCTTCTGCCCACAAGGTGCCGACAAACACGAATTCCATTATGACAACGTTCACCCAAACGCATACATTGTTGCGGATGACTTAGACTTCGAAGAAATGAAATTGATTAATCCTTCGGAAATGAAACAACTTGATGAAGGTTTCGACTACTACGCCACTCAAGTATTGAATGCTCCCGATGGTCGCTTGCTATCTGTCGGTTGGATTGGTTTGCCTGATACCGAATACCTATCCGATCAAGAAGGTTGGGAAGGTGAACTTTCAATGGTAAGAGAATTACACATTGAAGATGGTGACTTAACTCAACGCCCAGTCCAAGAATTCAAACAATTAATCGAAGAAGATGAAGCAAGTGACACTGATTTACAAAAACACATTGAAGCGGCACCATTTGATGAACACTTCAATTTGAACTTGGAATCAGAAGATAGCTATCTTCGTTTGTCATACGATGAAAGTGACCAAGAATGGACATTGAAACGCAAGAATGTCGGTGAAGATGCTTCAATTCGCACATTCAAGGGTGAAGCTTCATCAGTCGATTTCTATTTAGACAACACAGTATTTGAAATCTACATCCTAGGCGGCAAGATTACCATGACCGGACAATTCTTCCACGACGGTAATGAAGTCAGGGTTAATAGTGAAAATATGAGTGTTAAACAAAACAAAATCAGTAACATGTAAGAAAACGGCAACTAGTTATATTTCTGGTTGCCGGTTTTATTTTTATCGACTTAATCAATACTTAATAATATAATCATAATAGGATTGTAATAATTACGTATCGGGGGATACATTTATGAAGCTGAAAAGCATTATCGAATTGATAGTGTTAATAATGTTTGCATTCATTGCCGTTAGTTTTTCAACCACCAAAGCCTCAGCGCAAGTCCAATACATTAGCTCTAATCCAAAGAGCATTCGTGGAACCTGGTATGGTGAAAAAGAAATTGATGGTCAAGATTATCACATGTCGATTTCCTTTGATAAAAAGAAGGCCGTTTTCGTGGATGGTAACGGATCAGAAACCGGAAGCAAGATTTATAGTATTAACGCAAAGAACGTCAAAGTCCGTAAAGCAACGTTTTTCACTCCGGTCTACAGCGGATACTACAGACAAAACGGTCACAATGAATACTTCTCAAAGCCATGGGGGACCAGCAAGTCGACCGATCCAGAGACGACTTATGGATATGGTGAGTACAGAGGACATGAAACATTAGTGATGCTAAACAATAATACCGGAGATAAGGTTGGCTTTTTTAGAACAGAAAAATTAGCCGATAAATACTCAGACCGGTTTTAAATGAAAAGCAGCTAGATTAAATTTCTAGTTGCTTTTTTTATTTTTGTATAATATTATATGTCATATAATATAATTTGAAATATAACTGGAGATGTTCAAATGGCCATTAAAGTAGCAACAAAGCTATTAGATGGTTGTGTCTTGGGTCTATTGGAACAAGAAGATATGTATGGGTATGAACTTACTAAGCGAGTTCAAGAATCCATTAACGTTTCTAATTCGACAATGTATCCGGTCATGCGCCGTTTAAAATCAGAAGGATTGGTCGACACATACGATGAATCGTTTGAAGGCCGTAACCGCAGATACTACCGAATTACTGAAGCAGGGAAGACACAGCTAGAAGAAGTAAAGACAGAATGGATGACGTTTAAGAACGGCATCGATGATTTAATGGGGGGATAAAATTGAATCAGTATATCGAGGAACTGACTCAACACTTGAAGAAACTTAGCGAACAAGACGCGATGGACGCTATCAGCTACTACGCCGACTATCTAACGGATGGAAACTTAAATACATACGAGGAATGTGTGAAGGAATTGGGCGCACCGAAGCGTTTAGCACTACAAATACGTGCCGATATTTCTATCAACAATTCAGATAGTTCAACACCGCAAAAGTTCTGGGAATTACCATCAATTGTGATCTTGGCATTGTTTGCCAGCCCACTATTAATTCCGGTCGTAATTAGTCTAATCCTAGTGATTTTTGGTGCCGTTTTGGCAGCCAGCCTAATGGTGCTTGCGGTTGTATTAGTACTAATTTTGAGCTTTATCGTTTTTCTATGTGCAACGGTATGGGGTGTGACCAACATCACAGGTCACTTGTTTGAAAGCATCATGGTATTAGGGATGGCACTATTCTCCCTTGGTCTATCCATGGAATTATATCCATTATCAAAATGGTTAGTGAAAAGATTGGCCAACTGGATTCAACACGTCACAATCTGGACATACAAGAAGTGCCTAAGATATGGCAATGATGAAGGGAGAGTCAACAATGAAGAAATTTAGTCTAATCGGATTAGGTCTAATCGTTGCTGGAGGAATCGTCTTTTCAATCGGATACGCTAAGTCCGACCAAAGTATCACCGATATTTTCTTTAGTCGTAATATGGATAAGACATACACCAAGCCGGTGAAGGCATACGATAAGATTAGCGCGTATGGAAACATCAACCTAACAATAAAATCCGGTAGTGAGTTTACCATCACATCCACTGATTCAAAGGATCATCCACTAGTATATAAGGTGCAAAATGGGACTTTGGAATTACGCCAAGACAATAACG
The DNA here is from genome assembly GCF_026535805.1 of Lactobacillus sp. B3795. Classification (NCBI taxonomy): domain Bacteria; kingdom Bacillati; phylum Bacillota; class Bacilli; order Lactobacillales; family Lactobacillaceae; genus Lactobacillus; species Lactobacillus sp. B3795. The sequence goes on along the minus strand of NZ_JAFNPE010000015.1, from coordinate 231,037 downwards.
AAAGTAGCTTCTCAACCAACTTTCAAATGGGTGAACTATCAAGACTATCATTTGTGACAGTGACTGTGCCTAGTCACCAATTGACTAAGGTTGATGGTTTAGATAATCGTTTCAGTCTAAAACTAAAACACTACAGTAATAAGTCACCATTGGATGTTACCGGATGGGGGAACGTCAAAATAAAGGACGTTAATGCTAAATCCATTCGCGTGCGCGGCATTGAAGACCGTGTCTCAATCGCCGATAGTACATTCAATGGGGATGCTAGCCAAATTGATGCCGGAGACAACTACGTTGATTTACACAATAGTAGTTTTAAATCATTAGCAATCAAGTCAACTACAGGGGATGTCAATATTGACAGACCGACAATTGAAAGCCATCTTTCAGTTATTACTGACACTGGTAATATCTTTGCGCAGCTAAAGAAATCAGAAGATGCCAGACTAGATGTGAATACATCAGGTCCTAAACCAACTGTAAAAACAGCGGTAAAGGCGGTTAATACCGACAAGCAATACCAATTTAAGTCCAATACAGGGACAATTACGGTGTTAGAATAATCATTTTACGATATAGCATATAAATTTATTAGCAAATATAGTAAAATTATAAGTATAATAATGTAAATCATATCAGGAGGGACAATAACGTGTTTAACGATAAAATCGTTTTTAATTACATGTATAATTTATGGGTAGCTGTCTACTCAGACTTAAGTGACGCTGACGTCGAAGAAATTGGCCAAGTGCTATTAAAGAATAGTAAGGAAGAATACAACAGCCAAAATGATCAAAATATCACCGACGACGACTTCATTGATATGATTTCCGAATACTCAGAAGACATTCGTGAACAAGCTGTAAGTGAAGCTGAAGAAGATATTAAAAAACACCGTGCACCTAAGTTCAAAAAGGTAGACGGCAAGTGGAATATTTAAAGAATTAGACCGACTCGATTGAGTCGGTCTTTTTTTGTGCGTATGTATATGGAAATAGTTAATGAAAAATAAATGCATTGTTAAATGGTTGCTAAAAGAATTATAATATTATTATAGTTCGATAAAAACATTTTAATATATCAGGGGGATGCTAAATGAAAAATGATTCAACGAACCACAATAAATTATTTAATTGTTTGATGAAATTAATTTATTCATCAATTTTAATGGGAGCATTATACTCAGGGTGGCAATACCTAGGTATTGTTCAAGCTCAAGCAAGTGAAAACAATCAAAATGGTGTTGATTCTAAGACGACAGACAATGATTCATGGGATGGTCCAGTTATTTCTAGCTCTGATGGTGGAGAAATATATTTTGATCCTGATTATGCATATTACTATCCTGGTGCCGAAAATTTTGATACTCCATACAATGGTAAATACATAATTTCAGATCCGGATGATCCTAATAGTTATGCTGGAGTTTACGACAAAGGAACTATAGTTAATACTTCTTTTGCTTCACAATATTTAAAAGACAAGGGATTCGAGACATATAATATTCCTAGTACTGTCACTATGAATGATAAAGGTATTCATATTCAAATGAAATCAGTTGATCACAAGGATGGATTGGCTCAATTTAAATTAATTGATTTTAATGGTAATTACATTAAAAGTTATTATGATACCCCAAGCAGTACCTATAATATTGATAATTTAATTAACAAAATAAAAAACGACGGATATAACGTTGTTTATAGACCTTCATCCAGCATTATTGATACAACTAATAAAAATCAAGTGTATGACTTAATTGTTCAACTGCCTTATCATGTATTGAGCATTAACACCGTAGATAGTACCAATAATAAAATTATAACTAAGTATTTATATGCAGTTACAAATTATGGAACAACCAGCACAGATTATGTTAAGGATAGATTAGACGATGAGTATTCAATCGCTAATCCCAATGATTTATTAAAAAATGTACCCAATAATGAAACAAATTATGACATTGTGGTAAATAGGACATCTAATTTTAATCCAAATAATGAATCTTTTTATGGTGACGAAAATGTAAGAGATATTCCAGATATTGATAACGTATCTTCAGCTGAGGGAAATGATGATTCATATAATCCAGCTGAAAATGAATTTCACACAAAAGTTAATTTTTTTGATAAGAATGGTAAACTTTTAGATTCTGCAATTTTCAGTAATCAAAAAAGCAATTTAATTTATACAAGGTTTACTCATTTGTTTACGGCCGATAAGTATATGGATGATAATGTAATACCTACAGTATTAGATTTGGACAAGGGACCATATACTTTTACAGTTTCAGATGAATACTTAGCTTCACATGGCGATACTTTTATCCACGATGATAATATTGATAATGAATGGAGAGAAGGCGGATCTAAGAAGCTGCAGTATGAAAATCAAAAGGCACTAGATGATGATTCTAGTAGTAATTTACCTTCTAATAATGTGTCGTCTTCAAAAAATGATACACAACAATCAACTTCAACACCTTCAAACTCAAATCAACAACAAGCCCAAAATAATTCACAACAAACTGAACCTCAAACTACCAAGAGTGATGTGAATTCTTCTCAAACGGCTCAAAGCAATCAACAATCAGCTGCTGAACCTGCTAAGAGTAGTACACAACCAGCACCAACAACAGCTCCGGTTGTTCAATCACACGCAACTGCTGCACCAGTAACTTCTACAGAGAAAGCAACACCAGCACCTGCACAAGCACCAAAGCAAACACAATCTCCAGCACCACAACCAGCAGTTAAAACAACTTCACAATCTGCTAAGCCGGTTGTTAAAGCTAAGGCTGATAGTTCAAAACCAACCAAAGCACAATTAAAAGCTATTACTAAAACATACAAAAAAAGTGAACATGTTGTTAAAACTGATACTTCAAAACTTAAAGCTTTGAAGAAAAAGATGAAGAAGCATGCCACAAAGAAACAAAAAGCGACTTACAAGAAACTTCAAACAAAATTAGCCGCAGAAAAGAAAACATTTAATTCAGTAAAAACTCAAGAAGGAAAACTATCTAAGTACTTCAAGGGTGTTGCAACCATCGGTCGTGATAATAAGCAAATTAAGTCATTAACTGCCCAAATGAAGAAACTAAAGAAAAAGCATTCTAAGGCAAGTAAGAAGAAATATGCCAAGGACAAAAAGGCTTTAAAGAAAGCAAATAATTCATTGAAAGCAGCTACTAAGTTTGTAAAGAACTACAAGTAATTAAAAAGCAGATCTTAACAGGTCTGCTTTTTAATTTGCTTTTACGATATTAATAATTTCGATATAATCAGATTTTTAAATTCTGATTAAATATATTATAATACAGTTATAATTTAATAAATTCTTAACAATTTATATTTAGGGGAGATATTGTATGAAGGAATCAAATGATAATAATTTGAAGGTTTCTAGATATTGGAAAAAAGCATTGTACTCATCTATTTTACTTGGTGCAATTTTTATTGGTGGACAATATGTAGACTCAGTTCCAACAAAGGCAGATACAGTTTCAGATACACAAAGCTCAAATCAATCAGATCAAGTTAGTATCGATTTCATTAATGCAGATGACCATAGTGAAGCGATTGGAGACTTTGTAAATGGGTATATTGGAAAACCAACAAATTTGGTTTACTACAAAACAAAACTTCAAGATTTAGGATATGATGTCTCTAATATTCCAGATACATATACACCGACTACACAAGAAAATGCCCAAAATCCAGATGCAAATACTTTTTATGTTAATTTAACGGGTGCAGAACAAGAACCTAATGACTTGAATGGTAGTAATAAGCTTATTTTTGAAATTAAGGATCAAAATTATAACTATATTGAGTCTAAGTATTCCAGCACTGATAGTAACGAGTATGATTGGAATAATAAAACTAATCCAGACTATCAAAAAATTATAAATGATTTAAATCAAGAACAAATAAAGTATAGATTAAACAATTTATTCAATAGTACATCACCCTTGCCCATTGATCTAACAATCAACGAGAATATTGGAAATACTACTGAGTTACATAAGGGGAATAATGTTTTTTGCTTTTTTGTAGTAGCGCCAACCCATGCTTTAACTATTAATTATGTTAATCAAAATAATGTAACAGTTTTTAGGACAATTAGACAAGTCACAAACTATGGACATACCAATTTTAACGATGATGCATCTAAGTTTAACGACAATGGAATTTCTATTAACCCTGGACAACAATACGTCTCAAATAATCAAGATACAGCAACCGTTAATGTGACTACTGATAGTACATTCGTTGCCCCAACGAACCCAAGTGATGTTAAAACATATGACTACGGCTATGCAAGTCCATACGTTTCAGATGCCTCACAACCGATTACTAGTGATGGTTACTATACTACCGTTAATGTCGTAGGAGCTGATGGTAATAACATTGTATCTTTACTTGTAGGTAGTTTAGAATCACAATTGGTTAGTACTAATAACATAGGTCCTGCAAATCAAGACTATACTTCACCTGTTAATTTTAATAACGTTAAAGACTTGCCATCATTCCTTGATCTAACCAAGGGTCCATACACATTCCACAGTACGGATACATTATCAGGTCTACAAGCATCAAGTGCAGCAGCCAAGAGTCAAGCAGCTGCAGAACAACAAGCATCTTCATCTGCTCAGTCTTCACAATCAAATCAAACACAACAAGCAGATCCGCAATCATCTGCATCACAACCATCAATTGAACCAGCAAAAAGTAGTGCACAACCATCATCTGTGCCAGCCGAACAACCTGCTGCCCCAGCTGTTCAATCACACTCAACCGCTTCTCCAGTTGTTTCTACAGCGAAATCAACACCAGCGCCCGAAACAAAGAAAACACCGGCTCCAGCACCAAAACCGGTAGTAAAACCCGCTCCACAAACTGCCAAACCAGTTGTGAAAGCTAAGACTGAAAATGCCAAACCAACCAAAGAACAACTAAAAACGATTACTAAGACATACAAACAAAGTGAACATGCTGTTAATACTGATACAGCTAAATTGAAATCTTTGAAGAAAAAGATGAAAAAACATGCTACCAAAGAACAAAAGACGACTTACAAGAAACTTCAAGCAAAATTAGCCGTTGAAAAGAAAGCACTTAAATCAGTAAAAACACAGGAAGAAAAGGTTACTAAGTACTTCAAGAGCGTTTCAACTATCAATCACGATAGCAAACAAATTAAGTCATTAACTGCTCAATTGAAGAAACTAAAGAAGAATCATTCAAAGGCCAACAAGAAGAAAGCCGCTAAAGTTCAAAAAGCTTTAAAGAAAGCTAACAATTCATTGAAAGCAGCTACTAAGTTTGTAAAGAAATATAAGTAATAATTAAAGCAGACCTGAATAGGCCTGCTTTTTAGTTTGCCCTTAAAAACTTTGTAACCTTTTTTAAAAAAGAGTAAAAATCACTGCATTAATATACACTTTGTTCAAAAAGCTCCTAGAATAGAATTGTAAAAAGAAATAGGAAAGAAGCTGTGTATTATGACTAAATTCAATAATACTAAGAAATGGGTATATGCCGCAGCCATGACTGGGGTATTATTTGCTGGAGCCCAATATGCTAATTCATCCAGTAACTATTTATCTAAGGCGGATACCACAAACAATACGTCTCAGCATCAATACAAATACAATTCAACAATTAAATTCCAAGATCAAAACAAGAACTCACTTGGTGGTGTAACTGCTTCAAGTGATGGCAACAACTTCCAAAAGTCACGTCTTTCATACACTTTGCACTACAACAACAAGACATATGACTTCACTGACCAAATCAAGAACGACAAGGATATCCCTGACACCATTGATTTAAGCAAGTCAGAATACAACTACACCTTGAATCAACCAACTCACACTTTGACAGTTAACGTCATTGATAAGGATACCGGTGCCGTTCTTGCCACCAAGGGATACACTGTAACTGACTTTGGTACAACTGACATCAAAGACTTAGTTGAACCATTCTCAAACGACTACAGCTACAGTTACTCAGATCCATTTAACTACGAAGACCAATACAACGTTGAAGTATCAAAGGCTAACGTATCAAGCGCTAGTGGTACTACTATTCATGGTCAAACTTCCGCATCTTACGATAACGAAGGCAAGCAAAGTGCTTCAACCACTACATCATCAGCTGCTGCTTCAACTGGAACTAACACTAATGAAAGTTCTACTTCAAGTGAAAGTTCATCAGCTGAAATATCAAGCGCAGCTAGTTCAAGTCAATCCAGCGAAGCTTCAAGTGCTGAAAGTTCAAACGCATCAAGCGCTGAAAGCTCAACACAAAGCTCAGCTGAATCTTCAAAGGCTAGCCAAAGCAGTGAAGAAGCTTCAAGTGAAGCAACTACCTCATCACAAGCTGAAAACCAAAGTTCTGAAGCCGCAAATACTTCATCAGCTGAATCATCTGTTGCTTCATCTGTAGCGTCATCAATGGCTGAAAAGAAGTCAGAAGCTAATAAAGAAAATGAAAAGACATCAGTTATTTATGATCCTGTAAATCCAGGTGCAGAAAAGGCTGGTAACAATGCTGGTGAACCTGCAAAGGCTGAAGCAAGCAAGTTACCACAAACTGGTGACAAAACTAACCAACAAGCAATTGCCGGTGTTGGTATCATCGCAATGATTGTTGGTGCTGTTCTTGGATTCTTTGGATTAAGAAGAAAGAATAGATAATCTATCTATAAATACGAAAAGAAGACCCGGTTGGGTCTTCTTTTTTTATTTAAAATAAGACAAAAAGTACATAAAAAAGTCAAAAAGAATATATAATGATTAAAGAAAGTTAATTCTATTGTAATTAAATTTTTATACAGAAGAGAGATGTTGCATGATGAAGTTCGATAAGAAAGGTTCAAAACTATTAAAGAACACTAAAAAGGTCGTTTACGTTTCAGCAATTACAGGGGTATTGTTGACTGGAACACAAGTAGGTCAATTTGCGCCAACATACTCAGTGCATGCGGATGAAACTGGGCAAACGTCAAAAGTGGTAATTACATTTGTTAACCAATTCGGCTCTCAAATTGAGAAGCCAGCTGATGGTAACGAATTTTCGTTAGCTAGTTATGCTTATCAAGTTCAACCCGTAAAAGTTAATAGAGACCAAATTCTTTCAACTTTAGCAAGTTTTCCTGGTATTAGTAAGGATACAAATGATGTTCCAGATGCTTTAGATATGAGTAAAGCTGGAAATTATACTTTCCATTTGACTCAACCTACTCATAGACTAACAATCAACTTAGTTGATCAAAACGGCAATATTGTTTACACAGAAGTGAAACCAGAAGTAACTCAGTACACTCAAACTAGTACAAAAGAATTAAGTGAATGGGCCCAATCAAATAGATATTCATACACAGACTTCCCAGCAACTGTTGATAATGGATTAACGACTTTTAACATTTCCGTAATTGCACCAACAACAGTTCAAAAGGCTGAACAACAGAATAACTCTACTTCAGAATCAAATACAAAGCCAACAACCACAACTAACACTCAACCAACTTCCGATGCTTCAAGCACAGCAGGTCAATCATCTTCATCAAGTGATGACAAAAAGAAAAGTGCTTCAGTAAGTGAATCTACTAAAACGGTTGAACAATCAAGTGCGGCAACAACCACTGTTCAGCAATCATGTGAAGTTACCCAATCATCACAATCAAGTGACTCAACTGAGCAGTCAAGCGCAGCAACTCAAAACGTAAAATCAGAAGCTGCTTCTTCAGTTGCTACATCAGAAAATGCATCATCAACTACAGCTACTTCAACTGAAAGTTCAGCACAATCATCAACCGCTTCATCATCTGCATCACAAGCTCCAAAGAGTAATGAAAAGACAATGGTGATTGCAAACAAGGGTGAAGCAAAGAAAGCCGCTGCAAAGGAAACTAAACAAACTCCAGTTGCAGAAAAGAAGGACGTTCGTGCTAAATTACCACAAACTGGCGATAACACTAACCAAGCTAGAGCAATCGCATTAGGTGTTGCTACCATTGCACTAGGTCTAGGTCTTGCTTATTTCGGTCTAAGAAGAAAGAACAAATAGGTTAAACGTTTCAATTTTATATAAATATTAAGACGATGAAATTACGTATGTAATCTTGTCGTCTTTTTTGCATTTTGAGACAAAAAACGTTTAACAATTATCTAAAATTGACATTAAATTCGTTTAATTAATTGTACTTTTTATCCAAAAAATATAACCATAAACTTATTTTTAGTCAGCAAAAAATGACGTTTTTAGCCGTAATTTGCTAAAAATATTTAAAATTTTATGCAAAAAATCGATCAACCAGCTTAATTGCGTTTTATATTTAAAACGTTGATATAACAGCCTTTGTATCTTATAACTTTTAAACATTTTTTTGCAAAAGCACCTTGAAATCATTGATATGAAAGGTATTAAAAGCAGTTTTATAATTTTTCTAAATTTTTCCTTAAATTCCTTATAAAAAGATTAAAATCATTAGCTAAATATTAAGTTAGTTAAGAATGATTTAAAAGCAATCAAATCGGGTACAAATTAAAAATTTTTAGCCTTATAATCTAAATCGTAATAAGACAGATAGTTTAAATTTTGATTTCGGAAAGAGGATGTGGAGAATTATGAAACAATCTTTTGACAATAATAAAAATTCAAATAGATCTAAGATTTCTAAAAAGTGGATCTACGCAGCAGCAGTTACCGGTGTGTTAATCACTGGTGCTAAAGCAGCTCAAAACACTGATAACGGTTCTATTGACGCTAAGGCTGCAACAGCAAAGAAAGCAACCTCAGTTCAGGTTTACGTTATTGATGACAGAGGTATTCAAGTTTATCCAAATGGATTGAAATTGACAGTCAACGGTAAAGGTAAGTTTGACTTAAGCACACTTTACACTAGCTTGACTGGTGGAATTACTCAATATGATGCTTCAGAAGTTAAAGCAGCTATGAATAACAATACAGTTGATGGTTCACAAAGTTCATATACTTTTCATGTTAAGAATCTAACTAATCCAGTTGCAAGTAGTTCTGCATCACAACAATCATCAGCTGCACAACAAAGCAGTTCAGCTTCTGAAAGCAGCGCATCAAATGATTCATCAGCTCAAAGCAGCAATGCCTCACAATCAAGCAATGAATCATCAAGTGTAGACAGTAGCTCAGCCGCTCAAAGTAGCGCATCAGATTCAAACAATGGATCATCAAGTGCGAACAACAGCTCATCTGCCCAAGGTAGCACCTCTAACAGTGGTTCATCAAATTCAACTTCAAGTAATGATGCAAACGCAACTAAAACAGTTAAGGTAGTTGTGTATAATGCAATGAACCCATCAGATTATGTTCCTTTTGATGTCACAGTTCCTTATGATAGTACTGTCTTGGATTTAAAGAAAATCCCTTACCCTAATCAAAACTCTGGTAACTCAAGTATCTATGATTTCATGATTAGCAACTGGGGTGTTGATCCAGAAAGTATTTCAACCAATCCAACTATTGAAGACGATGGTAATGGTAACTACAGTGCTAGATTCTCTGATTACCACATCAAAACAGATAAAACATTTAACTTCGTCGATTCAAATCAAAATGTTGCATATTCTAAAACAATTCAGGCTAATAATGATGCGCCATACGATATTTCAGATGTGCTTAATTCAGTTCCTAGCTATTTAGTACTAGATCCTACAAATGACATGGTTAAAACTCATTCATTTAGAGCTCAAGAATCAGCACCAGAAACATACACTATCAATGTTAACTATCAAAAAACTTTATCTATCGACGACGATAATAACAATCCGACTGGAATGAAAGCCAGATTCACAAGTAATTCATCAACATTGACTGCTGATCAATTCAAGGCAAGATTAGCTGGTCAAGGTTTCCAAGTTGTAAATCCAAACGACCTTCCGGACCCTATTAATTTTGCAAACAGTGATAGTTATGCAATCAAGTTAATCAAGAACTCTCTACCAATCTCATTTGTTGACCAACACGGAAACGTTGTTTACTCAACAAACCTACCATCCTCAGCAATTAACCAACCGGTTTCAATTAAGGATGTTTTGAACACCGTAACTAAGAAGGGTGTTACTCCAGATTCAAGTAACTCAATCGTATCAAACCAAGCTGTTCCAGCATTCTACAAGGATCAATCAGTTAAGATTAACGTTACTGCTCCAGTTTCAAACTTAACAATTAACTTTGTTGACAAGAGTACTGGTAAGGTTGTTGACTCACTTCAAAAAGATAATGTGACTGATTTTGACAACATCTCAATCGCTGACAAGGTTAACTCATTAAAGAGCCAAAATTATGCTCCAGAACTTTCATCATTATCAAGTCAATTCAACTCACAAACTTACGATAACTTCCAAGCACAATACGTGTTAAACCCAGCTATTAAAGATGAAGGTAACGGTAATCACGTTGCTACTATCTATGTTGATAGTACAGTTGCAACACCAGCTAACACTAACAAGACTGGTGAAGGTTACGCAATGAAGTTCAAGGATGCTAACGGCAACACAATCTCATTAACTGTTAACAGTGCTAACCCAACAATCGCTCCTAAAGAACTACAAAAGGCTTTAGCAGACCAAGGTTACACACTATCACAAGATGATATTAACAAGTTAGGTGACACTCCTGTTGATTTAACCGATAACAATGGTGACACTGGTTTGACAATTGCTCCTAACGCTAACTCAAACAGCGTATATCCTAAGACTGTTAGTTTTGTAGATGCTGATGGAAAGACTAAGACTGCTATTGTAAATATTAAGAGTGACAATCCTAGCATGGATACTAACGCCTTAGCTAAAGCTTTAGCAGATCAAGGTTACACTTTGACAGATGCTGAAAAAGCTAAATTAGGTCAAAACACTGACTTAAGTTCAACTGATCCAATTACAGTTACTCCAAATGCTGACGCATCAACAACTAAGAGCTACCCACAATCATTAACCTACACTGATGGCAATGGTCAAACTCATGATGTATCAGTAAGCATCAACAGCAAGACACCAACTATGTCTAAAGATGACTACATCAACGCATTAGAAGACAAGGGCTACAAACTAACTGATGACCAAAAGAACAAGCTATCAGATTCAGTCGACTTGAGTGCAATTACTACTCCATTAGTAATTGCTAACCCTAATGCACCAATTAGTTACACTCAAACTCTAAAGGATGACAAAGGTAACGACGTCACTGTTAACATTAAGAGTGAAACACCACAAATCAGTGCTGACGATTACAAGAAACAATTAGCAGCACAAGGTGTTACTCTATCTGAAGATGCACAAAAAGCTATTGGTAACAACCAAGTTGATTTAAGTGATGCCAAACCAGCATACACAGTAATTACTTCAACTGACGCTAATAAGGCAACTGCATACCCACAAACTGTAAATGTAAAACAAGAAGACGGTAGCTACAAGCCAAAAACTGTTTCAATTACAAGTGCTACTTCAACAATGAGTAAGGACGACTATGTTAAGGCATTAAAAGATTTAGGCTACGACGTCCAAAATAGTGAAAACATTCCAGCAAACGTTGATCTTACAAATGCTAATAACGCATACAAGGTAAACCAACCAACTGATGCACCAACTAGTTACCAACAAACAGTTGTACTTCCAGATGGTACAAATGCTAAGGTTAACATCAACTCTAAGTCATCAACTATCGATAAAGACGACCTAGCTAAGGAATTAGCTGCTCAAGGTTACGTTTTACCTGATAACGCTGGCGTGACTTACCCACTTGATTTAACTAAGGACAACTCAATTAATGTAAAACCAAATGCGCAAGCTGTTACTAACTACCCACAAACTGTGAAGGTAGCTAACGAAGACGGTACATTCACTAACAAGACTGTATACGTTCCTTCAGCTAACGGTTCACTTTCAGCATCAGAATATGTAAAGGCAATGCTAGACAATGGTTACACTGTTGCGAACCCATCAGCATTAAGCGATCCTTTAAGTGTTGCAGTTGATAACGTTAACCCAGTGGTTATTCCAAATGCTTCTGCTCATGCTGTTCAACTAAACGTTAAACAAAGTGACGGTACTACTAAGGAAATCACTGTAAACGTTGGTTCACAAAATTCATACCTAAACAAGTCTGACTTTGTTAACGCTGTTTCAGCACAAGGTTACACAATTGCAGATATGGATTCACTACCAGCATCAATTGACCTAAGTGCTGGTAAGGCTTACGATGCTACACCAAATGCATCAAGCTACACTAACACACTAAACAGTAGTGACGGTAAAAAGTCACCAGTAGTTAAACACGATACTCCACTTATCACTAAGCAAGATTTAATCAATCAATTAAAGGATCAAGGACTAAACGTTTCTGATACTGGTAAGCTAAACGATGTATTGAACTTAACTAACTCAGATGACATGAAGAAGGTTGCTTCATTAATCGAAGGTTTTACAACTTACAAGATGAACGTCGGTGTTGTTGGTACTGGTGACACTATTTCAGTGAGCGGAAACAGCAAGACTATCTCAAAACAAGACTTCATCAACAGGGTTGAAGCAGATGGTTACAAGCTAATGAACCCAGATGCTTTGAATGATACCCTAGACTTGACTAACCCAGACGATTTCAAGGGACTAATCATTTCTAAAGCCGGAAACGTTGAAGGCAATAGGAATGAAAGCAACACTAGCTACTCACAAGATGCTAAGATTGCCGGTTCAAACGATACTGTTAAGGTTGAAAGTCAAAACAAGACTATGACAAAGGACGAATTTGTTAAGTACTTGGATGCTAAGGGTTACAAGGTAGCAGACGAATCAAAATTACCAGAAACAATCGACCTAACTAAGCCACTTAGTGACATTGAACTTGTATCAAACAAGGATCAATCAGCAAGCAATAATGATGCTGATAAGAACCAAGCTTCTAACGACAAAGATGCGGACAAGGGGCAAGAAAGCATAACTTACGGACAAGATTTTAAGGTTGCCGGTTCGAACGATACCATTAAGGTTGAAAGTCAAAACGAGACTATGACAAAAGACGAATTTGTTAAGTACTTGAACGACAAGGGCTACAAGGTAGCAGATGAATCAAAACTACCAGAAACAATCGACCTAACTGAGCCACTTAGTGACATCGAACTTGTATCAGACAAGAACCAAGCATCAAGCAACAATGATGCAGACAAGAACCAAGCATCAAGCAACAATGATGCTGATAAGAACCAAGCATCAAGCAACAATGATGCTGATAAGAACCAAGCATCAAGCAACAATGATGCCGATAAGAACCAAGCAGCACAAACTTATGCACAAGACGTTAAGGTTGCTGGCTCAAACGATGTTGTTAAGGTTGAAAGTGCAAACAAGACCATGACAAAGGATGAATTTGTTAAGGAATTGGATGACAAGGGCTACAAGGTAGCAGATGAATCAAAACTACCGGAAACAATCGATTTAACTAAGCCAGTTAGTGACATCGAAGCCGTTTCAAACAACACTCAAGCATCAAGCAACAACGATTCAGATAAGAACCAAGCATCAAACAAAACTGATGCTGACAAGAACCAAGCAAACAAAGTTTACGTTCAAAACGTTAAAGTTGCTGGCTCAAACAAGACTATTAAAGTAGAAAGCTCAAAGAAGACAATGACTAAGGCAGAATTTGTTAAGTACTTGGCTTCTAAGGGTTACAAGGTAGCAGACGAATCACAATTACCATCAACAATTGACCTAACTAAGTCACTTGGTGATATCAAGGTTGTTGCAAAGAAGGCTGCTTCTAAGAAGACTACTAAGAAATCAAACAAGGAAACTGAAAAGAATGCTTCAGCTAAGGAAGTAAATGGTCATCGTGGCCAATTTGCTAACAAGAAAGAAGCAGGTAAGTTACCTCAAACTGGTGATGAAACAAACCAACGTAACTTATTCGGTTTCGGTCTAATCTCAATGGTGCTAGGATTCATCTTGGCAATCTTTGGATTAAGAAGAAAGAACAAGTAACATTAAAAAAGAAGACTCCAGCGAGTCTTCTTTTTTGTATATAAAATACGGGTTTGTAACATTTTTGATACCCATAAAATGCCGAAATTTCAAAAAAGTTGGATTATGAGAAAATTTATTAAAGACATTTTAGAATAAGGGGTGTAAAGTGTACTTCAAGAGGAGAGAAGCACTTAATGTTAGAAACACTATTTTTTATCTTTTTTCTAGGTCTATGTTGCACACACTGCTACGTTAGATCCGGAAAACACTTCGTATTAGCAGGGTTAATAATCCCGTTAATCGTCGTACTTCTAACCGTAATATTAACGATTAATTTACACCGATACACAATCATCATCTACGGACAAGGATTCTTAAATGTTTTAGAATCAATTTTAGTCGTTAATCAGGTTAGACTTAGATTCGAAGGGGAATAAAAAAGACATCTTACGCAGCGTTGTAAGATGTCTTTTTTGAATGAATTCATGGATAAATGTATGTTGTATTTATAATAGAACATTTGTTCGCATAATGCAAATGTTTTACATCGAAAATTTTGAGTCTTATTATTTGACTTAAAGTGCACTTTATATGGAATAATTGTACTTATCGAAAATATGGGAGGCTTCAATTATGAAAAGTGCAGTATTTATTGAACCTGGTAAGGTCGAAGTGCAAGATGTCGACATGCCAAAGATTGAAAAAGATGACGACGTTATCCTAAAGGTAGTTCGTACCTGTGTCTGTGGATCAGACTTATGGTCATACCGTGGATTAGACGAATACAAGAAGACAGCTTACAACAATGGTCACGAAGCATTGGGTGTTGTTGAAACTGTCGGTAAGGATATCACTACTTTACAACCTGGTGATTTCGTAATCGTGCCATTTACTCACGGTTGTGGTCACTGTGCCGCTTGTTTAGCTGGTTACGATGGAAGTTGTTTGAACCATTCAGATAACTTTACTCAAAGTGCCCAAGCTGAATACCTAAGAGCTCAACATGGTGAATGGTCACTAGTTAAGGTTCTTGGTAAACCAGAAGACTACAGTGATGAAATGCTAGATTCACTACTAGCTCTTTCAGATGTTATGGCTACTGGATACCACGCAGCTCGTACTGCTGATGTTCAAAAGGGTGACACTGCGGTAGTTATCGGTGATGGTGCCGTTGGTCTATGTGGTGTGATTTCTGCAAAACTACGTGGTGCAAAACAAATCATCGCAATGAGTAGACATGAAGACAGACAAAAGTTAGCCAAAGAATTTGGTGCTACCGATATCATCGCTGAACGTGGTGATGAAGCTGTGAAGAAGGTTATGGAACTAACTCACGGTAACGGTGCAGACGCTGTTTTAGAATGTGTTGGTACTGAACTATCAACTCAAACTGCTCTAGACGTTGCTCGTCCAGGTGCTAAGGTTGGTCGTGTTGGTTTGCCACACTCAGGTAACTTAGATGTTGTTACTCCATTTGGTAAGAACATTGCGCTTGCTGGTGGTATCGCTTCAGTTACTACTTACGACAGACAAGAACTATTGGACGCCGTATTATCTGGTGCTATTCATCCAGGTAAAGTGTTCACTGGTAAGTACAAACTAGAAGACATTAACCAAGCATACAAAGACATGGCTGAAAGAAATACTATCAAAGCTACTGTTGTTAACGATTAATATTTAAAAGATCGACTGATGTCGGTCTTTTTTTATACCTTCATAATTTAAATTAGAAAATGATTAGGTGTTTTTAATTGACTTATCATAAATAAACGTTTAGTATACGATTTAATCGTTAGAAAATATATCGGAGGAGGAGTCACAAATGAATAACTTTATGAACATGTACATGTGCGATTGTTGTAAACCGGCGGCTTCTCCTCTGGTTATTTAATCGCGTCGTGATACATACGATTAATCTGAGAAGAGCTGCTGACCTATAGTGATGGGATCAGCGGCTTTTTTGTTTGGAGGAGAGAATATACATCACATCATAATACTTAGGAAGTGAAATGAATAATGGATTTAGATGAGTCAAAAAAGATTACTAAATTTGAGACGTTCGCGCTAGCCGTTGCCGCTGTTGCCCCAACTGGTTCAATCGCGTTTAACGCCGTACCAGCAGTTCCATTCGCTGGAATTAACGTACCAATTGCATTCTTACTTGGTGCGATTGGATTATTATTTGTTGGAATTAGTTTCGCCGAATTATCAAAACATATCTCAGATGTTGGTTCAGTATATGCTTACAACCAACAAGCTTTAGGTGAACGACTAGGATTAGTCAGTGGGTGGACATTGACGTTTGCCTACGTCAACTTGGCCGTCTCATGTATGGCTGCCAATGCTAACTTTGCCCACGTATTTTTCGCACAGTTAGGATTTAACTTTAACGATACGATTATTGCTTATGTATTATTGATTGCTGCCGCATTAGTTCTTACTTTTGGTTTGAAACTTACCAGTAAATCAGCAATTGCGATTGAATTCTTAGCGATTGCAATCTTAGTCGTATTGACCATCATTATCTTTGCCAAGGGTGGTCGTGATGGAATCAGTGCCCAACCATTCGTCCCAACTCACAGTAGTGTATCTGGAATTGGTCAAGGAATGGTATTTGCCATCCTATCATTCTGTGGTTTCGAAGGTGTTACCACTGTAGCTGTTAGAACAAAGAATCCAAAACGTTCAGTGCCATTATCTATTATTGTTACAATTATTTTTGCTGGAATTTTCTTTGTTATCGCAAGTTACATGCAAGTTATCGGATTTGGTATCAACCACGTCTCAGACTTCGCACATTCTTCATCACCATTGAATGACCTTTCATTGATGTACATGGGTCGCCCAATGGCACTTATCATGGACTTTGCCATCCTAATCAGTAGCTTTGGTTCAGTTCTTGGTATCATGAATGCCGGTGCATACATGATCTATGCAATGGGTGTTAAGAAGTACCTACCAAAATACTTCGGTGAATTTAACGAAAAACTAAACAGTCCAACTCGTGCGATTTGGTTACTAACTGTAATCATGGCTGTGGCATACCTAATCTTCGGTGTTCCTTATGGTCCTGAAGTAATCTATGCAAACTCATCAACACTTGGTGTATTAAGTATGTTGACAGTATATGCTTTGGCCTGTGTCGGAACAATTCTATACTTCCACAAGCACAGAGATACCATCAAGCGTTCATTTATCAAACATATCTTGATTCCAATTCTAGGAATCTTAGTGTTAGTTTACCCAATGTGGACTAACCTATACCCAATCCCAGATTTCCCTGGAAATCTATATCCATACGCAGTAATTCTATGGATCATTATCGGATTGGTAGTATATGCAATTAAGAAGAGAAGAAAACAAGACTAAGCAAAAAGACGTCACTTATGTGGCGTCTTTTTATTTAAATAAATTATATCTTGATAATATTTATTAATTATTTTATTATTTAACCATAATTAGTTTTTCATAAAAAGGAGGGGATGAATATCGATAATTTTGTTAAAGGTAAGGCAGTTGTTGTATTTGATCCTCCTTTTTATCGTTTGATTATCGAAAATACTTTTGATGATAATTATGAAGTTGCAAAGATAACTTTAGGAACATCTGAGCCATCTGCATATTCGATAAACAATCTTATAAATAAGAAGTGGTCAAGATTTAGGTTTTATCAAAAAGCTGCTGACGAAGTGGATATTTCCGAAAAAAGAATCAATCCTAAGAGGCTACAAAGAATTAGTAGAAAAGAAGTTTCTAAAGGAATTGGTACTAAGGCTCAACAAGCTTTAAAAGAACAAAGCCAATTAGAAAAGAAGACAAGTAAAAAGAAAAAAAGTGAATATAACAGAGAAAAGAAATTAATGAACTTCAAGATGAAGCAACATAAAAAGATGGAAAAACATAAAGGTCATTAATTATATTCAGAAAAAAGACGCCACTTATGTGGCGTCTTTTTTATCTGAGATGGAATTTATCGATGATGTATACAAATAAATTGACTATCTGAGTATAGATTCCGATGACAATAAGTCCAATTACTGTATTGCTGACAATAGAAATATAGCCCATCCATATAATGATTATTATTCCTATTAAAATAAGGAAAATGGTTAGAATTTTAACAGAGGTCCTTGCATTAGGATCTTTAAGAATGGACTTTTTGTTTTCTGGTGACTCTAAACCAGTTTTTTTCATAAATTGGTTATTAGCGGCTTGAACAAGTACGATTCCAATGAAAAAGACCAACGCAGTGGCATTATTCATAACCGCTAACAGTGTAATCGCAAGGCTACCAAGTGCAGAAATTCCATACTTTAATTCCAAGTAATTACTTTGGACCTTATCCTTTTGTAGATATTCTTTTAGTCCTGAATCCTCGTTTAAAAGGGTATCTAGTGAAATTTGATAGAGATCACTAATTTTCACTAGACTCTTGATGTCTGGATAGCTGTTTTCGTTTTCCCAACTTGAGATGGTTTTGCGAGAAACGTGTAAGTGTTTTGCGACATCTTCTTGAGTCATATTTTTGATTTTGCGTTGTTCTCTGATACGTTCACCAAATTTCATTATGTATCGTCTCTTTTCTCTTAAGATAATGACTTTATTTTATATAAAAAATGCTATTTTTGGTAGCCAAGTTTCTTGGACATGTTGATATATCAACGTTTTAAAAGAAAAATATTTTTATGCAAAATATATCGACTATTAAATACAACAATGGGATAATGGGACGTGAATAAAGGGGGAGGTGTTTTTCGTGACTGACAATTTAGAACATCGAATGTTTTTAGGTAGGGTCGTTACAAGTGACGATTTCTCGACCGACAAATCATTGGTTCAAGTTGGTGGTATTTGGTATCGTTATGATTTATCCGATAATTCTACCTATGATGATCAAGCGAAATACTCGGTCGTGAATAACACAGGTAATACTCTTCATTTACAAAAAATTAAGTGAGGTATTTGTTATGCCATTTGGAGTTAAAGTCATTCGTCAAAATAACGAAGGATTAGTTGAAACATTAGGAAAGTACAGCCACACTTTAAGTTCTGGTTTGCACTTCTACATTCCATTAATTCAACGCGTTAGAACCGTTAGTCTAGCAATGCAACCTAAGCTACTACCAAAGTATTCATTGATTACTAAGGATAACGCTGAAGTATTAGGTAGTGTCAGTTTGAACTACCACGTGACTGAACCCGTTAAGTACCAATACGAAAATACCGATTCAGTAATGTCCATGGTCCAATTAGTCCGTGGTCACTTAAGAGACATCATCGGTCGTATGGATTTAAACGAAGTGTTGGGTTCTACTAAGGAAATCAATAAAGAGCTAGCCGATGCAATTGGTGATTTAACCGACATCTATGGAATTAACGTTGATCGTATTAACATCGATGAATTAACTCCAAGTAAGGCCATCCAAGAAGCCATGAACACTCAACTTACTGCTGACCGTGAACGCCAAGCTGAAATTTCACGTGCTGAAGGGGATGCCAAGTCAGTTGAATTACGTACTAAGGCGCAAAACGAAGCTCTAGTTGCGACTGCTGAAGCCAATGCTCAAGCTACTAAGACTAAGGCTGATGCTGAAAAGTACAGAATCGACAAGATTCAAGAAGCTTTGCAAGGTGCCGATGACAAGTACTTCAATGCTCAAAGCATCGAAGCATTCAGTAATCTAGCTAATTCAGATACCAACATGGTGGTTGTACCAAATGATGGTGCAGACTCATATGGTCAAATGACTACTTTTGCAAAACTACTAAAGCAAAACGGCGAAAAGAAAGAAACTAAAGAATAACAAAAAAGGAATCGGTAATTAGCCGGTTCCTTTTTATTTACTAGTATTTGAATAAAATTGTATTCATACCAACTGTATCTGAGTGGAATGTTGTTGCAGGTGCTACGTAGTGAGCCCATTTATTTAGAATGGTGTCACGATGTAGTTTGTCAACAGTTAGGTATTGTTCTAATGCTGTATATGCGGAAGCCTGCAAGTTAAGACGTCCTTTTCCGTTGTTATTAAATACTAGGAAAGGAACTCCATCGAAAGTACTTTGGTATGAGAAATTAGCAGCACTAGGATAGTTAACAATGACTTCACCATAACCACTTAGTTTGGCGTTGTAAGACTTGCCATTTGGACGAACGTGATCGAACTTTTTAAATAGTTCTTCTGATCGAACCTTAGCACGTTTGGCCAAATCCTTAGTGGTCTTTAGAGCATGTAGTTTATGTTGACGACGTACTTTGTTGATGTCTTTTAGGACATAGGCTGTCATCTTAGAATTTACAGTCTTTAAATCAATATATTTTACGGTAATTGATGATGGTAACTTATCGTAATCGACATTTTGATATAGGTAGTAAGGCATGTAATTTTTTATCTTTTTGACGTAACCGTTCCAAATTGGATCTAAAGTATCTGAATCCATGTTATAGGCAGAAACGGCATTACCAGTTGATGTCATTACTTTGTCGTCAGCAAGTTTTTGCCCCTTGGTGTTGACGTAATGAATAGTAACGGTCTTTTGTGGTTGAGCTGGTGCATCTTCCGTGTATGTAAATGAATTGTCAGATGTATCGTCGGCCTTAGCTGTTACATTCAGAATGAAAATGATGCTTAAAGCAGACATTACTAAAACTAAAAATTTCTTCAAAATATTACCCCCTTGTAATTAATGTCAATTATATCTAAAAAGATAACTTAATATTGTACTTATTAAGTAAAGTTAATAACTTTTGATATATTTGTTCAAAAAAAGACCTGACGTACGTCAGGTCTTTTATTTATCTTTTTTAATACCGTTTTTCTTTTTGTGTCGATCGTCACCGTATCCCCAAATACAAAGGGTTCCAAAGAAGACAAGAAATACCATTGCAAAGTCATGGAATGAATAACTATTTGAAGCAACCATTAAGAAGATGGTTAAGATATCAATTAGTAGTGGTAGAATTCCACCGACCCAAAAATATTTAGTATCGGTTAGTACATACACTTCTAGTAGGTAAAGTGCGGCAAGGACTAGTAGAAAAATAATGAATCCCATTTCATTTTCACATCCGTTCATAATTAATGTATTACTTAGACATGATATATCAAATTATAAGAGAACTCAATTCGAAGAGGCGTTTACGATTATCGGATTTTCTGCGGTTGCAAGTCTATAATTCTACAATTGACAATGAAGAATAAAAAAAGACCTGACAAACGTCAGGTCTTTTCTTTTAGTATTCGATTGTACGTCCAGCCATCCACTTAATCATCTTTGGATCATGGTGATCAAAGAATTGGCTTTGGTTAGTATCTAGTGTCTTGATTTGTTCCATATCTTCGTCTGATAGTTCGAAGTCTAAGACATCGATGTTTTGTTGCATTCTTTCTGGTTTAACAGACTTGGCCAAAGGGATGATATCTCTTTGGTACAACCATCTAAGCACAACTTGAGCGACTGACTTGTTGTATTTATCACCGATTGATTGAAGTAGTTCATTCTTGAATAGGTCATGCTGACCTTCAGCGAAAGGAGCCCATGCTTCAATTTGAACACCATAGTCTTGCATGTATTGAACCTTTTCAATGTTTTGGCAGAATGGGTTCACTTCGATTTGAGCTACCATTGGTTTGATGTCGTTGAATTCGGCCAGGTTAGTAATTTGCGCGTTGTCAAAGTTGGAAACACCGATTAACTTAACTAGACCTTTTTTATAAGCTGCTTCCATTGCTTTCCATGCTCCAAATACATCGTTGTATGGTTGGTGGATTAACAATAAGTCTAGGTAGTCTAATTGAAGGCGTTCAAGTGAATCTTGGATTGCCTTAGGTGCCTTTGCAGCAGTCACATCTTGCACCCAAAGCTTTGAAGTGATGAATAGGTCTTCACGTTTGACGATGCCTTCTTCAATCACTGCTTTGATTCCTTCACCGACTTCTTGTTCATTTCCGTAACTAGCGGCGGTGTCGATTAAACGGTAACCAGTTTTGATGGCGTCAATGACGGCTTGCTTGGCAGCACCTTCATTTGGTACTTGGAAAACACCAAAACCAAGGGTAGGGATAGTAACGTTGTTTGCTAAAGTTCTTTTGTTCATACTTATTCTCCTTTGTTTTCGTCTTTTTGATTCATTACGTGTTCTTCGAAATGGTCGATTTTAAATGTTAGATAATCGACAGTCTCTTGTCGTTTGGCAATCTCAGCTAATAATTCATTGCGTTGTTCGATTAATAGCTCCTTACGACGATCTAAATCATCAATGTCTTTTAGATAGAGATGAACGAATTCCAGCAATCTTTCAATCGACATACCAGCATTGCGCAATGCCTTGATGTAATATACCCAATTGGCGTCTCGATCTGAGTAATCACGATAGCCACTCGCTTTTCTTTTGACGGGAGGAAGTAGGCCAATTTTCTCCCAGTAGCGAAGAGTATCCTTTGATATATCTAGTTTCTTGCTGACTTCATTAATGTTCATTTGATTACCTCCAGACTTGATTATTAAAAAGTATAAACCTTGGAGTTGACTCCAATGCAAGCGAAAAACAAAAAAAGTTATCACTTTTTTGTGATAACTTTTTATTTGTTACGGAAATAGTAGATGAAAATGAAGATTTCCAAAGCGGCAATAAGTATGATTAAAGGTAATATTATATGATATCTTGCTAATTCAATGGTTACTATAAGTAACGCAGCTAATATGAATTTTAAATATTTATTCAATCTAAATGTATCAGATATTTGTGATCTTTCCAGATTAATGGACTTAATAAATTTATTGAATGATAAAAGAATTAATACAAAGAGCAAGTACATTAAAAAGATGGTCGCATTTTCGTATGTTGATGATATGGCATTTACTGAATTTAAAAAGTATAGTAACAAAGCAAACATAGTAAAAGAAGCAATGGAGCACCTTAAACCTAATAGCTTTTTACTTAGGTCATTTTTTTCGATGAATTCCTTCATCCCACTATCTTCCTTTAGCATCGTATCCAATGAAATATCATACATATCACTTAATGAAATTAGGCTCTTAATGTCAGGGTAGCTCTTTTCATTTTCCCAACTGGAGATGGTTTGACGAGACACATTTAATTTTTCCGCTACGTCGTCTTGGGTTAATTTTTTGATTTTTCTTTGTTGCTTTAAACGATCACCAAATTGCATTTTTATCGCTTCCTTTTCAAATATTGATTGTGATAATTATATAAAAGTTTGTCAAAAATAGTTAGCTAAGTTTCTTTGCAACATTGATATATCAATAAATAAAGTGCTTTTTAATTATGATATAGATTGCGATATTTATTATTGTTTTATGATATGATTTACTTAGTAACGAAAGGAAGTTCACGATGAAAAAAGATCAATTATTGCAATTGTTTATCGAACACAAGGATGAATGGGTGTCAGGTAACCAACTAGCAAATGAAATGAACATTAGTCGTACCATGATTTGGAAACTGATTAATCAACTAAAAGAACAAGGTCATCAAATCGACAGCAAGACTAATCAAGGCTACAAGTACATAGGAAACGACGAACTAAATCCACAACTAATCGAATCTGACTTAGATAATGATTACGAAATTATCTTCAAAAAGGAAATCACATCTACTAATTCATATGCCAAACAAATCAACGATCAAAATCCAGATGGCAAACATCGTTTGGTGATTGCTGAAAAGCAAACGCAAGGACATGGCAGAAGGGGAAGAAGTTTCTATTCTCCTGCCCATAGTGGAATCTACATGAGCATGGTAGTGCCATTCCATGATGCTAAACATTTAAACCCAGGGTTATTAACTACCATGACAGCAGTGGTTGTTGCCAAGGCGTTAAAAAAGAGCTATCCAGAAGAAGACTTCTTGGTTAAATGGATCAATGATATCTATGTAAACAACAAGAAGGTTGTTGGAATCCTAACTGAATTAGTGATGGATGCTGAATTAATGCAACCTTCCGCAATCGTTGTCGGTGTTGGAATTAGTCTATCTGCCAAAGAAATTCCCGAAGAAATGAAGGATAAGGTTGGTTGGATCAGCGACAAGGAAATCGATAAGAACAAGCTAGTTGCCGACATCGTTAATGGCTTTGATGAAGAGTTCCCACACTATTTAGAAGCTAACTTCATAGAAGACTACCAAAAGATGTCATTCTTAAATGGAAAACAGGTCAGTGTTGATACTACCAAGGAAACAATTGATGGAACTGTCACCGGAATTGATAAAGAAGGTCACTTGTTGTTAGATGTTGATGGAAAATCAACAACCATTAATAATGGTGAAGTCGTAAAAGTGAATTTTTAAAAGACACCTTGTTCAAGGTGTCTTTTATATTTTAGGAATAACCGAATTATCTATTACTGAATTTTATATAATTATATAATTATGTATTTTTCATCAATTTATTGTTAAATACTAAAAATATGGTGCTATATTATAAAAGCATTTTTTAAATTAGAGGTGGAAATATGTATAAAAAATTTAAGAAATATTTATTTATAATGCTAGCTTTAATACTTACTATGTCAGATGCAGGGCTCATTAAAGCACAAGCTTCAAATTCTTGGTCAACAAGAGAAATTATGAAGCAAAAAGAACAAAGTCGTATTAAATACAGAAAAACTATGGATAAAAAAGTCGCTATTTTTTCTAAACAAAATAGTGATAGGTCAATTTATAGTACACTTTCAAATGTTGAAAATGATATAAGTGGTGCTTTTAAAAATACATATAATTTTTATGAACAAAACTATGTGATTAATCAACAAAATAGACTTAATGAATTCAACAATTTACTTAATAAAATAAATAATTATGATGTTAACGATATTAGTTATGATAACGTTAATAACATTTATGAAACATCTACAAAATTTTGGGGTTATTTACCAGATAGCGAATATGAAAATGTGAAAAAATATTTTCCAGTTAAGGACTTCTCTTTTACTGATGCCTTCCGACCATTTATAGATGGACTAAAAGATAATACGGTTAAGGCTAAATATGTTTATGGAAAATATGTAGTGTATAGTAACGAGAACATAATTAACTTTAATAAAATGAATGTTCAGATGGGAAGAGATGGTTACAAAGGAGTCTTTCAAGACGATAAAGATCAAATATTATATGGAGGTATACCAATCATAACCTCTGCTAATTTGAGTTACGTAAATAGATTGTTTTCTAATTATGAAACAGAATCAACAAAGTCAGCTGTCGAATTTTCTAAATTAGCTAAAAAATCAAGCAATAAATCAATTGATGCATTAAAAACGTACTTTGCAGTTGAAGATGTAATTGATGATTTGAATTATTTCGAAAATCACTCCGGTAATATATTAGAGTATAGTAATGGTAAATGGATCCCAGGGACTTATCATGGATATGATAAAGTTCCAAATAAATCTATTGATAATGATAAAATTATTCTTCACAAATTAGACACTACTTTAAAATATATGAGCATACACCGCCACAAAAAAGAAGCAAAGAAACATGCAAATAAAGTAGACACAAAGAAATCTAATAAAAAGCTATCAAATAAGGCAAAAAAGAAGTATGTAAAGAATAATACGCGCAAGAAAAAAGCATCAAAAAAAGTTAGTAAAAAGCATGCGAAAAAAGTTGCCAAAAAGAAGAACAACAAGAAGCCAGTAAATAAAACAAGAAAGAAACGTGTAAAGAAGAATACGAACAAGAAAAAAGCATCAAAGAAAGTTAGTAAAAAGCGTGCGAAAAAAGTTGCCAAAAAGAAAATCAATAAGAAGGCATTAAACAAGATCAAAAAGAAGAGTGCTAACAAAAAAGTATTCTCGAAGACTTTACGTAAGAAAAAAGCATCAAAGAAAGTTAGTAAAAAGAAACATTCAAGAAAGCACGTTGCTAAAAAGTCTCGCTCAAAGAAACACATAACCAAAAAATCTCATGCAAAGAAACAAACTCATAAAAAGCATAAAAAGTAATTTTTAAAAGACACCTTGTTCAAGGTGTCTTTTTTTCACCGATTCAAGACATTGTTGAAATATGTATGATTATCTTTAAAAAAATTTAATACTTTTAAACACTATACTATCAACGTTTCTTACGTGTATATACACACCGTGTCTAATATTTAGTGTTATTTTATTCATCTATTTTTTAAGATTAGTGATATATTAAGCGTAGATTATAAACTTATAATCTACTCTGGTTTGCAATATGTGTCTTGTCTGTTGTTTTTGCTGAAATACGGGTGACTGTATTCTTGGCTTTTTGTATCAATAAAGATGATTTTTTGATTAGAATTTTTCATTTTAACCGAAATGATCACCTGATTGTATAGTACATATATGATGCATCTATACAGTTTTTAGATTTACTGTTTCACGATGATGACAACGTCATTACCGAAATTTTTAAATTGAAAACGAATCCTGAATAAGGATATCAAGGGGGATTTTATTATGAAAAAGAACTTTAAAAAGGCCGTACTAGCTCTAGTACCTGCCGCAACTCTATTTTTCTCAACTGGTGTAAGCGCATTTGCTGCTACTGAATCAACACCAGCATCAGCACAACCTTCATCAGATTCAAGCAAGGGTAGTTCAGAAGGTAGCTCAAACAGTTCATCTACAACTGGTTCAACTACTACAACTGGATCAACCACCACTCCAGCAACTGCTTCAACTACTACAACAAGTACTTCAACCACACCAGCTTCATCATCAGATTCCAACAAGAGTTCAGATGCTAAATCATCAGATACAACTGCATCAAAATCAGATGATAAATCTGCTTCAACAGACGCAAATAAGGATGCATCTACATCAACAGATGCAAAGAAGGATGCAACCACAACATCAACAGATGCAAAGAAGGATGCAACCACAACATCAACAGATGCAAAGAAAGACGCAACCACAACATCAACAGATGCAAAGAAAGATGCAACTACAACATCAGCAGATGCAAAGAAGGATGCAACCACAACATCAACAGATGCAAAGAAGGATGCAACCACAACATCAACAGATGTAAAGAAGGATGCAACCACAACATCAACAGATGCAAAGAAGGATGCAACTACAACATCAACAGATGCAAAGAAGGATGCAGCTACAACAACAGACGCAAAGAAAGAAGCAACCACAACATCAACAGACACTAAGAAAGAAGCAACTAAGTCAGAAGCTAAACCAGAAGCAACCAAGACTGCTACAACTACTGAAACTACAAAATCAGAAGCTAAACCAGAAGCAAAGAAAGCTGCCAAAAAACATGTAGCTAAAAAATCATCAAAGAAAGCTTCAAAGAAGGTTGTAAAGAAGACAACTAAGAAAGAAGCTAAAAAGGCTGCTAAGAAAGCTGCTGCTAAGAAGGCCGCAGAAAAGAAAGCTGCTAAAAAATCAACTAAGAAACATGCAAAGAAAGCAACTAAGAAGCATGTAAAGAAGACTTCACATAAGAAGGCTGCTGCTAAGAAACATGCAAAGAAGCATTCAAAGAAAGCTTCAAAGAAGCACGCAAAGAAAGTAACTAAGAAACATGCTAAGAAGGCTTCACACAAGAAGGCTGAAAAGAAAGCTTCACACAAAAAGGCTGCTCACAAAGAATAGTCAAAATAAAAAAGATCATCGAAATGATGATTCTTTTTTTATATACTTGACTTAGAGTTAACTCTAAATAGTACATTTATTCTTGAAGTTAGTAGAAAGGACCTTTTTTATGAGTAAATACAGCATTGGTGACTTTGCCAACAAAGTCGGTTTGACCACATACACATTGAGATACTATGAGAAACAAAAGTTAATTATCCCTAAGCGTGATGAAAACGATCGTCGCTATTACGATGATCAGGACGTAAAGTGGATTGGATTCATATTGCATCTTAAGGGAACAGGTATGTTAATGACTGAGATTCAGGAATATGTCGAGTTGCGTAAACAGGGTGATTCCACCATTGACCAACGAAAGCGATTACTGCAATCAGTCAGAAAGAGAAGTTTGGCTGAAATTAATGAACGCAAGTCCCATCTAAATATCTTATCTCATAAGATTGATTGGTATGACGGCAAACTAAATCATAAGGTCGACGAAAGATTCGAAGAATATCTTAAACGATTTAGATAGGAGTTATCGCTAATGAACGAAGAAGTAAAGAACGGAATTATTTTTAATCGCGGACCTAAGAACGATGCATACGCACAATACTTTACTGGTCAAAGCTACTTACAAGGATTGATTAGTCCGGAAGCAGAAGTCAACGTTGGTGTGGGAAACGTGACCTTTGAACCAGGATGTCGTAACAACTGGCATATTCATCATGATGGATACCAACTACTATTGGTGATCGGAGGAAAGGGTTTATACCAAGAAGAAAGCAAACCAGCTAGATTATTACAACCTGGGGATGTCGTAGTCACTCATGATGGTGTCAAACACTGGCACGGAGCAACTGCCGACAGTTGGTTCTCACATGTCGCAATCACCGCTGGGACTCCGGAATGGTTAGAAGCTGTCAGTGATGAACAATACAGCCAAGCTAATAATGAAGGAAAGCGTGATTAATATGAAGAAACAAACAGCAGGAAGAGATAATCTAGGTGAATTTGCTCCTAAGTTTGCTGAAATTAACGATGATGTTTTATTCGGCCAGGTGTGGAGCAGAGAATCACAGTTATCTTTAAAACAACGAAGCATGATTACCATCAGTAGCATAATTGCTGCTGGTAACTTTGAACAATTGGAAGCTCATCTTAAGATGGGAAAACAAAATGGCATTACTGAGGATGAAATTGCAGAAATGATTACACATTTATCCTTTTATGTCGGTTGGCCCAAAGCGTGGTCAGCGTTCAATATTGCTAAACAAGTATTCTAATAACTTTCGTGAATTACGGAATGATTATGAAAAAATAAATGCTAATATGAATTGATAACCGGTATGAAGCCGGTTATTTTTTTATTCTCATTTTTGCCGCTAAAAATATAAATAGTTATATCTTGATAATTTTAACGTTATTAATTAAGAGAAAAATTAGGGGATGCTCTTATTTGTATTAATTATAAATTAATCATTATTAAAAGATAATAAAACATTTAACATACTTAATTTTTTTAAAAAAGAAAATGCTAGTATGAAAATATTCGTATTATTTTCATTTATATTTTAGGGAGGATTTTTTCAAAATGAACAAACGGTTCAAAAATATGGCATTAGCAATTATTCCACTTTCGGTTATGGTAATGTCATATGCTTCAAATGATTATGCGAAAGCAGCAGTAAATAACAGTAATCATGGTTCAAAGAAGGATGATGTGAATAAGTCATCTAAGGATATTATTGGTGCAGCGGCCAAAATCCAATCAGAACTATCAAATTACTACAATGGAACATTAAGTTATGTTAAGGGTGACTTTATTAATGACTTAGCCCAAGCTATCAACTATGATCCAGAAACACAAGATGAATTTGCTAAGGAAATTCAAGCAGCTAAGGATTCTGTGGCATTCGAACAATCAACAGATAATTTTGATAAGAATTTGAATTATTTGGAATACATTTCTAAGTCACTTGATGAAGCAGCTAAGATGCTAAACGATGCCAAAGACGATGCTGTATACAATGAATTGAAAAATTCAATTGATGATGATTTAAACCAATTAAATGATTCTATTAACAATGCAGTTAAGAAGGCACAAGCAAATAACAACAAAGAAGCAGTAAAAATTATCGATTCAGAAGAACAAGATATCGATGGATACCTTGATAATCTTGATAAGGCAATTGAAGCTGCTGGACGTGTTCAAAAGGAATTTACTGATAAGGGTTACGACAAAGCGGAAATCAGCGCTTTGAGCGAATCCATTAATAACCATTTAGAAGTTTTGAACCATGTTATCGATGAAGCACAATCTGTAGCTGTTGGTACAGATGTTAAAGTAATTAATGATCAAGTTAACACTATTAAGGAAGCTATTAAGGATGCTGAAAAGCAAACAAATGACACAATGGCAAATGTTAGCTTTGACGACTTTAAGGATAAGCTAGATGAATTAAGTAATGAACTTAAGAAGGCTGAAGATAACACTAATGGCACAGTTGCTGAAAGTAGCTTGAAGGACTTTCAAGATACACTTAACGAATTAAATGATGCTCTTAAAAAGGCTGAAGATAACACTAACGGCACCATTGCTAAAGTAAGTCTAGATGACTTCAAAGATAAACTAAGCGAATTAAGCGATGGACTAAAAAAAGCTGAAGACAATACCAATGGCACAATAGCTCAAGTTAGTCTAGATGACTTTAAGGACAAACTAGATGAATTAAGCAATGCGCTAAAGAAGGCCGAAGATAGAACTAACGACACGGTAGCTCAAGTTAGTTTAGATGACTTTAAGGATAAGTTAGATGAATTAAACAATGCGCTAAAGAAGGCCGAAGATAGAACTAACGACACAGTAGCTCAAGTTAGTTTAGATGACTTTAATGATAAGTTAGATGAATTAAACAATGCACTGAAGAAGGCCGAAAATAACACTAACGACACTCTTGCTCAAGCAAGTTTAGACGACTTTAAAGACAAACTAAACGAATTAAACAATGCGCTAAAGAAGGCCGAAGATAGAACTAACGACACAGTAGCTCAAGTTAGTTTAGACGATTTCAAAGACAAATTAGATGAACTAAGTAATGCACTAAAGAAGGCTGAAGATAGAACTAACGAAACAGCAGCTCAAGTAAGTCTAGATGACTTTAAGGACAATTTAGATGAATTGAGCAATGCGCTAAAGAAGGCCGAAGACGACACTAACGACACTCTTGCTCAAGTTAGTTTAGATAACTTTAAAGACAAGTTAGATGAATTAAACAATGCACTTAAAGATGCTGAAAAGAAAACAAAAGAAACCATTAATGGTGTTGTAAACGCTGATCTTCAAGACGAAATGAATGACCAAATGGATGAGCTAAATAATTCAGTAAATGCATTGGCAGATGCCGTTCAAAAATATCAAGAACAAAATGATGCCAACCAAGCTAAGATGAACGATGCATTAATCCAAGATATTAATGATAACTTGGATCGTCTAAAGCGTATATTTGATCAAGATATTCAAACATCAAACGAAATTAATGAAAAGAACGATGCTAAGATTTACGCATCTAACGTTGATGACATCAATGATGGATTGAATGCACTAATTGATGCTCAAGCTAAATCAAATAATGTAAACAGTAAGAATGATTCATTGTTAATTGACGGTGATGTTAAAGCTATTAATGATTCTGCTGCTAATTTAGTTAACGTATTTAATGAAGTTAAACGCTCAAACCAAAAAGACTACAGTGCTCTAAGCAAGGGACAATTAAGTGATATTAATGCTAAAGTTAGCGAACTAGGTAAGGAAATTGCCAAAGTTGCTAAGGAAAATGACAAGAACACATCACGCATGAGCAAGTCACACGTTAAATTGATTGACAAACATCTAAAGGCGCTAAGTAAGGCGGTCAAAGGATTCAAGATCGATAACAAGAATGATGTTCAAGACGGTTTAATTGCTATTGGTAAGCAAACAGCTAGCTTTGAAAGCACATTAAATAACTACAAGGGTCATAGTAAGAAGGCTGACAAGCGAATTGATTCATTTGTACGCAGAATTAGTAATGCTACATCATCAATTGATGATGCTTTCTATGGCGCTATCAGTGACAATAACACTATTAAAGTTGATAACGATAAGCAAAACCAAACTAAGATTGCCAATGCTTTAAATGACTTATCACAAAAACTAACTGCTGCTAAATCAAATAATACTGATGTATTTGCGGTAATGAATGCTAATGGTATCAACAATGCATTGGACTCACTAAACAACACAGTTATTAATTTGAGTAACAACTCAAGCAGAAACGACAATATTGTTATTGATGATAACCAAAGCTCAATTAGCAATGGTCTAAAAGCATTGAACGATTTAGTTTCACAAGCTGATGCTAATAACAAATCACACAACAGTGAAATGAAAAAAGGTGCACAAAGCAACGTTAATGATGAGTTAGATGCTCTAATTAGTAGTGTTGATGAATTCAAGAGCAATGATAGCAAGCATAATTACGATGCTTTATCAGACGCACTTGCTGGTTTGAAGAAGGCCGGATTAAGCGATGCTAAGGCAGTACAAAATGTTCAAAACATTGTTAAATCAATGAATGATAAGGTATCTAATGATGCCAAAATTGACTTAACTGGTGCTTCTGACGTTGATAACGACATCAAGGCATACCACGACACATTTGGCGATGCTGTTGAAAATGAATTAGATAAATTAGCAGCAGAAGAAGATGCCAAATTTGATCAAGGTATGTCAGAATTTGATAAGAAGTTTAATGAACAACAATCCGCTAAAGATAATTCAAATGATGGTAAGAAATTATCATTAAGAATGACAGCTTCAGATGACGATTCTGATGATTACCAAGAACGTCCATTAACTGGAATTCCAAGTGGTTACGAAAAACAATTCAACAAATACTTGATTGAAAACATTAAGAAGTCATCAGTAATTCAAAACATTGTTAAGAATCTTGAAACTAAGTTAGCAAATGTTAACTCAATGAAAGATAAGTTAGCTATTTTGGATAAGATGGATGCTGATAAAGTTATTTCATCAAAGGAATTAAGCGATGATTTATCACAATTATATGGATACGCCGATACACTTAAGAATGATGATGCTAACCAAAATTACACCACTACAACTGACTTTAGTGATTTAACTAAGCAAATTAATCAATTAAAGGCTGACTATGCTCAAGCATTACTTGAAGATGCAATGAACAACCAACCATCAGATGATTCAAAGGCCAATGATGACAAGAAGCCATCAGATGACCAAAAGGCCAATGATGACAAGAAGCCATCAGACGATTCAAAGGCCAACGATGACAAGAAGCCATCAGATGACCAAAAAGCTAACGATGACAAGAAGCCATCAGACGATTCAAAGGCCAACGATGATAAGAAACCATCAGACGACCAAAAGAACAATGATGATAAGAAGCCATCAGACGACCAAAAAGCTAACGATGACAAGAAGCCATCAGACGACCAAAAGACCAACGATGACAAGAAGCCATCTGATGACCAAAAAGCCAACGATGACAAGAAGCCATCAGATGACCAAAAGGCCAATGATGATAAGAAACCATCAGATGACCAAAAGGCAAACGATGATAAGAAACCATCAGATAATTCAAAGGCCAACGATGATAAGAAACCATCAGACGATTCAAAGGCCAACGATGACAAGAAACCATCAGACAATCAAAAGAACAACGATGACAATACTGCTTCATCTACTAAGATTGATGGTGACAAGGGCAATGATTCAACTCTTACACCTGATGTAAAACCTGATCAACCTGCGGTTAACCCATCAAACAAGAACAATGCTGGTCAACCTAAGAAGCCAGGTAAGAAACCTGCCAAGAAGGCTCCTAAGGCTAAGAAAGTTTCAATTAAGAAATCAAAGAAGTCACTTGCTAAGCTAAACAAGAAGCTAAAGCACAAGAAGATGACTAAACGTGCTAAGAAGGCGCTATTAAAGAAGATTCACGCACTAAAGAACAAGATTAAGCGCGCCATCGTAAGCCGTGACAAGAAGAAACTTGCTAAGATCAACAAGAAGTTACACAGCAAGAAGATTTCTAAGAAGACTAAAAAACGTCTTCACAAGCAAGCAGCAGCTCTTCGTAAAGAAATTAAGAAGAACTACGTAAAGCCTGCTAAGAAGAAGGTTGCTAAAAAGACTGTTAAGAAACACGTTAAGAAGTCTTCAAAGAAGAGCAAAAAGACAACTAAGAAGTCAAAAAAAGTTTCAAAGAAGTCATCTAAGAAATCAAAAAAAGCTGCTAAAAAAGCTAAGAAGCACCAAAAGAAGTTAACAAAACGTGCTGCTAAAAAAGTAAAAGCCGACAAAAAGGCAATTGCTAAAATCAGCAAACAGTTAAAGAAAAAACACTTAACTAAGAAGCACAGACGTAGCTTAATCGCTAAACGTGCCCAACTAAGAAAAGCTGTTCGTAAGTTAACTAAGTAATCTAAAAAAGACGCTATCAAACGATAGTGTCTTTTTTTGTATTCTTTTATTAACAACTTGATTTGACATTTTGGTTAACAATAGATATTATATTTAATTGTTAACTTGTTATAAATAAATGGTTAACAATAAGGAGAGAGATATGAAAACGAGAGACGTTACACAAATCGCGCTGATGACAGCGCTAATTATCGCACTGGCATTTGTACCAGCGATTCCAGTTGCAATTATTCCGGTGCCAATCGTGCTACAAAATTTTGGAATCATGTTAGCCGGCTTACTATTAGGTGGTAAGAAGGGGACCATTTCTGTCGCTATTCTAATGGTGATGGTTGCTGTTGGTTTACCTGTTTTAACTGGAGGTCACGGTGGTGCCGTTATTTTCATCGGACCATCCGGTGGATACTTATTATCATGGCTATTAATGCCTTCGCTAATGGCTCTATTTAACCAACTACTTAGCAGGGTTATTGATAAGAATAGTTTCTGGAATGTTTTAATTTCTACTATTATAGTAAGTATCATTATTTCATACACAATTGCGATTGTATGGATCAGTGTGCAAATGCACATCACATTGAAACAATCATTACTTGCTAACATGGTATTTATTCCGGGAGACATTATCAAGGCAGTTATTGCTGCGTTTGTTGCCAAACGATTATTACCAATCATTAATAAAAATGCTTAATATTTTTCCTTTCATGTGTTCACGTATATAATGGTGACAAAAGCAAAGGGGGATGTTTTCATGGATACATCAAAAATGATTAATCCTATGTTAGGTTGGAAGTTACGTCCACTTGTTGAACAAGTAACTTCAACTGATGATATTGAAGATATCAAGTTTAACTACATGTTAATGCCAAAGCCCGATACACCAGAACACGTAGCTGAATGGAAAAAAGTTTTAGCTGAATATGAAAATAAATAAAAGCAGTAGGCGAAATGCCTGCTGCTTTTATTAATATTATTTTGAATATTATTCTTTATTTGTTTATCAAGTACTTATAAATAATTAATAAAACAATCAATACTATAAACAAAATTGACATATATAGCGGTTTAATATTTCCAAACAAAGATTTGTAAATTGTTTTCTTGTTATTCATAAATATTATGATTGCTGGAATCAAAAGTGAAAAATATTCATAATCGTTACTGGCAAATAGTACTAAAATAAATATGAAAAATAAAACCAAAGAGATATTTTCTTTATTAAGACGTTTGATAATAAACAGCTCCTTTGAAAGTACAAATTATTTTAAACACCTATATTATAGTAGAAAAAAGTTTATAATAGATACATTAATTATTGAAAACGGAGGAAAATATGGATCCCGTATTAATTGTGCTTAGGGGAAACGCGGCAACTGGTAAGACCAGCGTCGCCTCATCTCTACAAGAAAGATTAGGAACCACCGACGTAATGTTGGTTCAACAAGATATCACTGAAGAACATGCCGATACGCAAATTCAAATGATTCAAAAGTTGATTAACTATGGTAAAAAGCATTTCCATTATGTCATCCTAGATGGGGTATTATCCAAGGATACTTATGGCGAAATGCTAAACGGATTAATTGAGGACTTCGGTAGTCAACAATTAGTTTATTACTTTAACGATTCCTTCGAACAAACAGTGAAGTATAACGAACAAAAAATTCAGCCACACGATATCGATAAACTAAAATCATGGTGGATTGATTCTGATTTGCTTTCCGATGAAGATGTTAAATTAGAAAACGGTGGCATTGAACAGTATAGT
This sequence comes from Lactobacillus sp. B3795, assembly GCF_026535805.1. NCBI lineage: Bacteria > Bacillati > Bacillota > Bacilli > Lactobacillales > Lactobacillaceae > Lactobacillus > Lactobacillus sp. B3795. Next base: position 195,181 of record NZ_JAFNPE010000015.1, on the reverse strand, counting down.
GATCAAATCATCGATGATATCAACGATTTACCGTTATTCTAGGGTTATATTAGATTGGATTTAAAAGAGAGGTATATTTGTAAATAATTAATATCTAATTAAAAATTATATAAATATGTTATATACCCTTGCTTATGGTTCGTTTTTATTTTATATTAATTCTTGTGTTTTTTTAGATCGTCATATATAATAAGAACAGTTGTTCGCATAAAGGCGATCAGTTAACTCATATTTATTATGTTAATGAGACCTCTCATCTCGTTAATAAATTTATATTTTCTTATCTCTCTCAAAAAAGACCGCTCTCTCTCAAGAAGGTCTTTTTTATTTTACATATTTATCTGGTAACGGGATGTTTAACGACTAGGTCATGCACTTGTTGCTTCGCATCGTCTAAGATGTTTTGATGACCAGGGTGGTTTAAGACATCCACAATGATGGTTGCTACCTTAGCAGCTTCTTCTTCATTGAAGTTACGGCTGGTGATGGTAGGGGTACCGATACGGATTCCTTCCATAGTATCACCATCTTCTAGTGGTAGTAGTTCTTTATTAGTAGCGATACCAACTGAGTAAAGTAGTTCGGCTGCTTGATCACCGGTTAAACCAACAGCATTTAAGTCCAATGTAATTTCATGGTTTTCGGTATCACCTGATACAACACGAATCTTTTCGTCTTGGTTGAAAACCTTAGCCATGGCCTTAGCGTTTTTGACTACGTTTTTGGCGTAGTAATGAAATTCTGGTTTTAATGCTTCACCTAATGCAACCGCCTTAGCAGCAATAACATGTTCCAAAGCACCGCTTTGTGAGATAGGAAAGACTGCATAGTCTAACTTATCTGCATACTTGGCTTTGGCTAGGATCATACCACCACGTGGTCCACGTAATGTCTTGTGGGTAGTGGTAGTGACCACGTCGGCAACTTCAACTGGATTAGGGTGAACACCGGCAGCGACTAGACCGGCAATGTGGGCCATGTCGACCATTAGGATGGCACCGACTTCATCAGCAATCTTTCTAAATTCGTCCCAATAAATGATGTGACTGTATGCTGATGCACCAGCAATGATTAGTTTTGGTTTTACTTCTAGAGCAATTTGGCGAATGTTTTCAAAATCTAGTAATTCTGTTTTAGGGTCAACGCCATAGAAATGTGATTCGTAAAGTTGACCGGAGAAGTTATGTTTTTGACCGTGAGTGAAATGACCACCAGCATGTTCGCTCATTGCAAGAATTCTATCGCCTGGTTGTAAGAAGGCAGCATAGACAGCTTGGTTAGCTTGACTTCCTGAGTGAGGGTGAACATTTGCATATTCTGCATGGAATAATTCTTCCGCACGTTTCTTGGCAATCTTGTCGATTTCATCGATTGCTTCGTTCCCGGTGTAGACACGCTTTCCGGGATATCCTACTGCGTATTTATTAGTTAATACAGAACCTTGAGCCGCGCAAACAGCCTTGGATGCAATGTTTTCTGATGCAATTAATTCAATTACGTTATCTTGGCGATTGTTTTCGTGTTCAATCGCTTTGAAAATTTCTGGATCTTCTTTTGAAAAATCGTACATAATTCATTCTCCTTTTTGGTAAATAAAAAACGCCCTTGTACTTTCGTACAAGGGCGTCGTAACACTGTTCCACCTTAGTTTTATATCAAGTTCACACTTGATACCTCTGGCTCTTAATGCGCATTAAGATTTCGATTCAATTGATAAATCTTGACTGCCTTCATTCAAGGACAAGGTATCTCGTTTCACTAAGTCAGATACTCGCTTAACATGTCGATTTGAATTACTACTTTCAAGTTGCTTTTAAGAATAGACCAAAAAAATTTGACTGTCAACAATTAAATTTGAACTTTTTTTCAACAAGTACCAAAAAATGTTCGTATCAAGAATAGTTGAATGTAAATAAAAAAGGCGCCATTTGGGCGTCTTTTTTGTGTATATGTTTGTTATTGATTTTTATTTTGACTACGAGCAATTTCTTCTCGCTTGCGTTGATTTTCTGCCTTTAGTTGTTCTGTTCTTTGACGCATTTCTTCGTTTTGAACTCGGATTTGTTCAGTCATTTGACGAAACATTTCAGTGCTTCTTTTTGTTTCTTCATTCGCTCTTCTGCGTTCATCACGATCGAAGAACAAGCTGATTAGCCAAACGATGAATAGATAACCGTAGACGAGAACGTAACCAAAACATAGGAAAACTACCATTGCTAGCAAAGCGACAATTATATAACCCATAACCAAAACTCCTTAATATGTATTGTTAGCAAGTAATTATACACGTAGTACAATTACTTGCTGATTTTTTACTTGTGACGAGGGTATTGGTGTTCGATTTCGTAAACTACTTCTGGATCGTCACCAGTACGGAAGTCTTGATTTAAGTCGTCAATTAACTTCATTTCATGGTCTGATAATTCAAAATCATACAAGTCAGCATTTTCAGCAACTCTTTGTGGAGTGCTGGACTTAGGAATGATTGTGACACCGTTTTGTAAGTGCCATCTCAAGATGATTTGAGCACTGGACTTGCCATGTGCTCTAGCGATTTCTTGGATGGTGTCATCGTTTAGCGTAGCACCACGACCCATTGGACTCCATGCTTGGGTAACGATTCCTTCGTCGTCGTTTGCCTTTAGCATTGATTTTTGGCTTAGGTAAGGGTGAACTTCGATTTGGTTTACGACTGGCATTTCAGTAGCCTTAGTCTTTAGTAAATCCAAGTGAGTTTGGTGGTAGTTACTTACCCCAATTGACTTAACCTTACCGGCTTTCTTAGCGTCTTCAAACGCACGCCAAGTTTCAAAGAAGTGTGAACGAACTGGCCAGTGAACTAGTAATAAGTCGATGTAGTCAGTTTGCAGTTTGGCAAGTGATTCATCAATCGCGTCTAAAGTTGATTGGTAACCTTGCTTTGGTTCTGGGATTTTAGTGGTGATAAATATTTCATTTCTGTTAATTTGTAGCTTTTTAATTGAATTACCTAGTAGTTCTTCATTATTATAGAATTGTGCAGTATCGAATAATCGATATCCAGCTTCATATGCGGACTTAATTGCTGCATCCATACTATCTTGATCAGCTAGTTTGTAGGTTCCAAAGCCTTCTACAGGCATTTGGTTTCCATCTCTTAGCTTGACGGTATCTTTAATTGAGTTAGGCATAATAATGGCCTCCTTTGATTATTTAAGTACCACGATTAATGATAGTCCATAAAAACAAGATAAATCAAATTTTTTACATGTTAGGGGTGTCTTTTTGCAATCACGAATTGACAGTCAAAAGGGACTGACTACCAAACAAGCCAAACGTCTATATGATCAAGGCTTGCATAACACCAAACGGAAGGGGTTTACCAAGACCATTCCACAAATTTTACAGGGAAATGCATTCACATTATTTAACTTTATCAATATCGTTTTGGCGGCAATGGTTTTCTATACCGGCGACTACAAAAATCTATTGTTTTTAGTGATTGCAGTTTCTAACACCATCATCGGAAGTATCCAAGAAATCAGATCAAAACGCCAACTAGATAAGATGGCCATCTTATCTCAAGGATTGATTAGAGTCGTGCGCGACGGCCAAATCAAAGAAGTCGAAGATGACCACATCGTCTTGGGGGATGTTTTGTTAATTGGACATGGGGATCAAATTCCAATCGATGGGAAGGTCTTAACCTCAGATTCTCTTCAAGTCGACGAATCACAAATCACCGGTGAAACCAATTCGATTGAAAAGAATCACGGTGATTCAGTTACATCTGGTAGTGTCGTTTTAAGCGGTAGTGCTAGAATTGTGGCGACCGAAGTCGGCGAGGATACATTCGTTAATAGAATGGAATTCGAAGTTAGTCGTACTAAGAAGGATTCTGACAGCAAGATGTTAAAGACCATCAACAAGATTATTAAGTGGTTAACCTTTGTGATTGTGCCACTTGGTGCATTGTTGTTGTACACCAAGATTATGCGTGGGGATGACATAGACCAAGCGATGCTAGGAACCGTTGCTGCGATGATTGGAATGATTCCGGAAGGACTTGTTCTATTGTCATCAGTGACATTGGCGGTTTCAGCTGCTAAGTTGGCACGCCACAAGGTCTTAGTGCGTGAACTACCAGCGATTGAAACTTTGGCGCGTGTTGATACCATCTGTTTGGATAAGACTGGGACCATTACTTCTGGAAAACTAAAGTTTGAAGATGTATTGCCTTTCAACAATCATTCCAAGGATGAATTAAAGCACGTCTTAGGTAGCTTGGTATATGCGTTTGAAGACGATAACGAAACATCTTCAGCTATCAAACAAGCAATCGCAAATCCTAACGTGAATGTCGTAAAGAGTTTTCCATTTTCTTCTGACAAGAAGTGGAGTGGGGTCGACACCGATGAAGGTAACTTCATCATGGGTGCTCCTCAGTTCATTATCGAAAACATGAGTAAAGAAGTCTCAGACACCATTAGCGATTATGCCAACCAAGGATACCGTGTCTTGGCATTGCTACAAAGTCACAAGGACTTAACTGAGGATTTAGATGATGCCCAATTACTAGGTTTAATCCTAATCAGTGATGAAATTAGACCGGACGCTAAGAGTACTCTTCAATATTTCGTTGAACAGGGAGTTAGTTTGAAGGTGATTTCAGGTGACGATCCCAAGACCGTTAGCGCAATTGCCAAACGAGTAGGGTTAAAGGACAGCGACAAGATTGTCGACATGACTGAAGTTCCGTTTGACGCCGACTACCAAGAATTGGTAAAGGACAACGCGGTCTTTGGTCGTGTGACACCACAACAAAAGAAACGCCTCATTCGTTCATATCAATTAAACGGTAATACCGTTGCGATGACCGGAGACGGGGTTAACGATATGTTGGCGATGAAACAAGCCAACTGTGGAATTGCGATGGCTTCCGGTAGTGAAAGCACCAAGGGAATTGCCGACTTCGTTTTGATTAATTCAAACTTCTCGGCAATGATCGATGTCCTAGCCGAAGGACGCCGTGTTATCAATAACATCGGTAGTGTGGCTTCGCTATACTTGATTAAGACAATGTTCTCATTGTCATTAACCATCTTGTTTATGTTTAGCATTCACAGCTATCCATTTCAACCAATTCAATTGACACCAATCAACACCTTTATGGTTGGATTGCCATCATTCCTATTGGCATTAGCACCTAACTATCAAAGGGTTACCAACCAGTTTAGTACCAAGATATACAACATTGCGTTGCCAGCAGCGATGACGATTGTTGGATACGTTGTGTTGATTATCTACATTGGAAAGGCCTTTGACTTTAACTTTGTCCAAAGAGCGACAATCAGTGTCTTGGTTACAGGATTCATCTACTGGATTGCCTTGTTTAAAGCGTCACGTCCACTCAACAAGGTTAAGTTATCCATCATTGTGCCATCAATTGTGATATTTGCGGCCATCTTCTTATTCTTCCCATCGGTATTCTCACTGGTAGATGTATTTACGATGCCAATCTTCATTCCGGCAGCCCTAGTTGTTGTGACAGCTGTACCAGTGTTTATCGTAATGTCATCAGTTGTTTGTCGAATCTTGATTAAGATTAATCCAGAAAAATTTGATGACTCCATTTAAGCTAGTATATAAAACTACTTGATGTGGTATAATAATGACATTGAGGTGATCTAATGAACAGCAAATATACCAAGTGGCAGGACCAAATGAAAGAAGTTACTTTACCAAAGTGGGAAGAACTTCCCAAGTTTGATTTATACATGGATCAGCTAGTGGCCGTTGTCAACGAGGCGATTGGACCACTAGGGATGGATACAGTAACTAAGTCCATGGTTAATAATTACGTAAAAAACAAGGCGACATTTGCGCCAGTTAAAAAGAAATATCAAACTGTCCATGTGGCAGACATTATAATTATCAGTTTATTGAAACCAGTCTTTTCAATTAAGGACATCAGACGTGGAATTGACGAAATTACTAAGCAACAATTTCCTAAACAAGCCTATGATGAATTCATTGAAATGTTGGTTCAAAAGCTACACCATATCGCAGACGGTAAGTCGGTCGCTAACAACGATTCAGAGATTGAACAACTATTAAGTTCAATCGCGGATACAATTGTTAACCGCTTGATTGCCAACGAAATCTTTGAAGATATGATTTATGAATAATAAAAAAGCATCCTACGTTTGTAGGATGCTTTTTGTTTAGATTATAATAATAAGAAAAATGGGGGATTGGCATGGAAACTATCGATAAGTTAAAACAATACGTCGAACAACAACTGGGTGATGACACTACCGGACACGACTACACCCACATTCAAAGAGTTGTTGCATTGGCCAAGACAATTAGTGAACAAATAGAAAATGCTGATTTATTAATTGTCTTAACTGCTGCATACTTGCACGACGTGATTGACGATAAGTTAATCGATGATACATATGACAAACAAAAAGAGGTGCAATCCAAGTTAGTACAACTGGATTACACCTCAGCACAAATTGATGAAGTGATGGATATCATTACGCACATGTCTTACAGTGCAAATTTAAAACATCACTATGAATTATCGATTAATGGGCAGATCGTCCAAGACGCCGATCGACTAGATGCGATTGGCGCAATTGGCGTTGCCAGAGCTATGTACTTCGGAGGTCACTTTGGTGATACCATCTATGACCCCGAACAAATGCCTCGCAATGATATGGACAAAAGTCAATATCGTGAGCATACAACGGTCATTAATCATTTTTATGAAAAGTTATTCAAACTACCTGATTTAATGAATACGCCGGTTGCCAAAGAAATGGCGGACAGACGTAGTCAATATATGCACGATTTTGTGAGGGAATTTAAGGATGAATGGCAAGGCATTCACTAATTAGATACGTAATTACTTTACGATATCAACGAAGTGACCGTGAACTAAGTTAACTAAATCAGTTGCATCTAGTTCAACGGAGCGACCAACTTGTCCGGATGATACCAGAATTTGGCCTTGGCGCTTAGCTTCGTTATCAATATAGATAGGGTAGTGGAACTTTTCGTAGATTCCAACAGGTGTGTTTGCACCATGGACATACCCAGTGGTCTTCAATAGATCCTTTAGTGGAACCATGTTGACCTTCTTGTTGCCAGATTCTTTGGCAAGTCTCTTTTCGTCTAAATGTTGATCCAAGGGCACCACGCCAACAACTGGACCAGTTTCCTTACCTTCAAGCACTAATGTCTTGTAGATACGATGTTGATCCATGTCTTCTTCGACTTCTAGTTGAGCGACGTTATTTTCGTCGTGTGTTGCGAATTGGTGTTGGATATAAGAAATGTTATTTTTATCAAGAATTTGTTCGACTAATGTCTTATGAACTTTATTTTTCTTCTTTTTTCCCATTTCAAAATCACCTCGGTAATTATTTTAGCATAGAATTGACAACCAATTAACGTTAATGTAGTATATACCAAAAATGATATATATCTAAAAAGGTATATTTTAAAAAGGGGAATATAATATGAATTGGTTATTAATTTTAATTACGTTTTTAGGGGTAAATCTAGACTTCTTTTTCATCCTACTTTTATTGTTGAAGAAACATAAATTAGGTTCAGTTATGATGGGGTATCTAATTGGATTATGGGTACTACTAATACTAAGCTTTAGTGTTGGTCAAATTTTAGACCGTTTTCTACCGGAATGGATACTAGGTTTGCTGGGAATCCTACCTATCTACATGGCCTTAAAGGATGAGGACGAAGACGCTAAAGAGGTGAATCACAAGTCACCAGTCGTGATTACACTAGTTACTTACCTATCAGTATGTGCTGGATGCAACCTGGCATTGTTCTTGCCGGTGCTATCTACTATTAGTGCGATTCAAATATTAGAAGTGATTGCGGTATTAACCGTTTTATCAATTCTGGTAATTTTGATTATCAAGTGGATTGGTAATATCAAACCAATCAATGATTTGATGGAAAAATACGGTGAGATTATGACAAAGGTGGTCTACATCGGTGTCGGAATCTACGTACTGTTTGATAGCGGCTTAATTGCCCATATTGTTTCTTGGTTTTAGGGGATGTTTAAATGCAGGATAAAATGAAAATCATTGAAGAGGTTGCAGCCATTTACAAGGTATTGAGTAATGAACGCAGAATTTTAATAATTACTTCCTTAATGGATGCGGACAAATCATTAAGTGTTAATCAGATTTGCGGAGAGACTAATCTCGATCAACCGGTGGTTTCAAAACAACTAGGTATCCTATATAAGTATCAAATTGTTTGTAAGGAAAAAGTCGGGACCAGCGTGTTATACGGTGTCGACGATCCGCACGTAGTAGAGATGATTTCAGACATGGTTCAACACGTTAAACATGAGATGGTGGGTAAACCACATCCAAAGAATTTATTTTAATTTTGCAAAGTTAACGTGATAAATCTGTTATACTGATTTTTAGAAAATTAATCGCAAGGAGTAGAAAATGGCTGATTTAGTTTACAGGAGAGTGTCATCCGACTTGAAGCAAAAGATAGTCGATAACCAATTTCCTAACAAGCGCTTGCCCGACGAGCGAACATTAAGTGAGACATACCACGTAAGCCGCAGTTCAGTGAAACGGGCGTTGAAAGTGTTAGCTGATGACGGCATTATTTTCAAAAAACGTGGTTCAGGAACTTTTATCAATCCACTATTTATGAAGAATAAGACTATTTTTCATTACGAAGGTTCTAACCTAGGGATTACTGACAGTATGAAGAGTCAGGGGAAAGTTCCAAAGATTAAGCTATTGAGTTTCAAGGTTGTACCTGCCAGCAAGGAAATTCAACAAGACTTATTCTTAGCTGACGGAGATTTCGTGTATGAAATTCAACGACTTCGTTTGTTTGATGACAAACCGTTCATGATAGAAACAGGATACATTCCAATTAAGATTGCTCCTGAACTAACACAAGAGATTGTTGAAAAGTCGATCTTTAACTATGTTGAAGACACAATAAACAAGAGTGTCACACGTTCATTCCTATCAATTTTGGCTAGTCCATCGAATGAACAAGATCAAGAACTACTTAATTTAAAACCAACCGAACCAGTTGGTGTCATGGAAGGGATTTTCTTCCTAGATGACGGGACTCCATTTGAGGTCTCAAACATGCGTCTGCACTATCAATATTTGCGTTACAATACTTTCGTTATGGTGTAGAAATTTAATACAAAAAAGTTATGAAAATCATTGGACTATTATCGAAAAATCGTTCATAATAATGACGATGTAATAATGGTTTAATCGCAATGAAGAAATTGGACCGTATCAATTTGCAAAAAGGTTGACTTTTTGTAAAAAGTCTTTATTATATTCATTGTAATTAAAATTATCGGGCGTAGTCTGATGATTTTTCCATTATTAATTTCAATAGTTTTTATTTTAAAAGGAGTGTTAATTAATGGCTCAAGATTTCGATTCCAAGCAATACTTGGAAGAATTAGATAAATACTGGCGTACTGCTAACTACTTATCAGTAGGTCAACTATATCTAAAAGATAACCCATTATTAAAGAGAGAATTAACATCAAGTGATGTTAAAGTTAAGCCTATCGGTCACTGGGGTACTATCGTATCTCAAAACTTTATTTACGCACATTTAAACCGTGTTATTAACAAGTATGACCTAAACATGTTCTACATTGAAGGTTCAGGTCACGGTGGCCAAGTTATGGTATCTAACTCATACATTGATGGTAGTTACTCAGACATTTACCCAAACATCTCACAAGATGAAAAGGGTATGGCTAAATTATTCAAACAATTCTCATTCCCTGGTGGAGTTGCATCACATGCTGCCCCTGAAACTCCAGGTTCAATTCATGAAGGTGGAGAATTAGGTTACTCACTAGCCCACGGTGTTGGTGCTATCTTTGATAACCCTGATGTAATTGCCGCTGTTGAAATTGGTGATGGTGAATTAGAAACTGGTCCTCTAGCTGCAAGTTGGTTCTCAGATAAGTTTATCAACCCAGTTAAAGATGGTGCCGTTCTACCAATCATTAACTTAAACGGTTTCAAGATTTCTAACCCAACTATCATGTCACGTATGTCAGACCAAGAAATTACTGACTACTTCAAGGGTATGGGCTGGAAAGCTTACTTCGTTGAAAACGAACAAGACTTCGATGATCACATGGCTTACCACGAAAAGATGGCTAAGGTTATGGACGAAGCTGTTCAAGAAATTAAAGACGTACAAAAGAATGCACGTGAAAACCAAACTGCTGACACTGCTACTGAACCAGTATGGCCAGTAATCGTTGTTAGAACTCCAAAGGGTTGGACTGGTCCTAAGTTTGACTTAGACGGTAACCCAATTGAAAACTCATTCCGTGCTCACCAAATCCCAGTTGATGTTTCATCAGACAAGATGGAACACGCTGACCTAATCGTTAACTGGTTGAAGTCATACAAACCAGAAGAACTATTTAACGATGACGGTACTATCAAGGATGACATTAAGGCTCTAGCACCTAAGGGTGACAGAAGAATGTCAGTTAACCCTATCACTAACGGTGGTATCGATCCTAAGCCACTTATCTTACCAGACGTTAAAGAATTTGCTGTTGACGTTAAGACTCCAGGTGAAACTGTAGCCCAAGATATGGCTGTATGGAGTAACTGGTTAGGTGCCGTTATGAAGGCTAACCCAGATAACTTCCGTGCATTTGGTCCTGATGAATCAATGTCAAACCGTCTATTCGGTGTGTTTGCTGAAACTAACCGTCAATGGATGGAAGAAATTATGGAACCAAATGACCAATACGTATCACCATCAGGTCGTTTAATCGATTCACAACTTTCAGAACACCAAGCTGAAGGTTGGTTAGAAGGTTACGTATTAACTGGTCGTCATGGTTTCTTCGCAACTTACGAATCATTCGGTCGTGTTGTTGACTCAATGTTAACTCAACACTTCAAGTGGTTACGTAAAGCTGCTGACCAACCATGGAGAAAGAAGTACCCATCATTGAACTTTGTTGATACTTCAACTGTATTCCAACAAGATCACAATGGTTACACTCACCAAGATCCAGGTATGTTAACTCACTTAGCTGAAAAGAAACCAGAATTCATTCGTGAATACTTACCAGCTGATGCTAACACATTATTAGCTGTTGGTAACGTTGCTTTCGCCAGCCAAGAAAAGATTAACTTAATCATTACTTCAAAACACCCACGTCCACAATGGTTCTCAATTGAAGAAGCTACTAACCTTGTAAACAATGGTTTAGGTTACATCGACTGGGCTTCAACTGACCAAGGTCAAGAACCTGACGTAGTTATTGCTGCTGCTGGTACTGAACCAACTTGGGAATCACTAGCTGCTATCTCATTACTACACGACGAATTCCCAGAAATGAAGATCAGATTCATCAACGTTGTTGACTTCTTGAAACTACGTTCACCTAAGGTTGACCCTCGTGGTTTAACTGATGAAGAATTTGACCGTCTATTCACTACTGACAAGCCAGTTGTATTCGCATTCCACGGATTCGAAGGTCTTGTTAAGGATGTATTCTTCGATCGTCACAACCACAACGTTCACGTTCACGGTTACCGTGAAAACGGTGATATCACTACACCATTCGACATGCGTGTATTGAACCAACTAGATCGTTACGACCTAGCTAAGGAAGTTGTAAACGACATTCCAGAATACTCTGTTAAGGGTGCATCATTCGTACAACGTATGAACGACATGGTTGACAAGCACAATGCTTACATCCGTGAAGTTGGTACTGACTTACCAGAAGTTAACGAATGGCAATGGAAACCATTAAAGTAATTAGATAATTTATCTGATTTACTTATGGTCAAACCATAAAGAAAAGAACCGTATCTTTTGATACGGTTCTTTTTGTTTACATAAATATTTTAAACGAATCGGGAAGTGGTGACTTAATCTCGATTCGATCCATATAATAAGGTCTAATTAACGTTAACTTCCAAGAATGAAGTAACATATCATCATTATCTGAATTAGGGTTATACAAAGGGTCGCCCACAATCGGGTGGCCAATGGATGCTAAATGGACCCTAAGTTGATGAGTTCGCCCAGTATGCAGAGATAATTCGACTAAAGAATTGTTGTCAGTGGTAGATTGCACCATATAGTCGGTTTTAGCTTTAAGAGGTTTGATGCCATCAATTCTTCGTTTGCGTTTATCACCTGGGTCAAAGCCAATTGGCTTATCGATGGTTCCGGTTGGAGGAGTGATGATGCCATCGGTCCAGGCTAGGTAGTTTCGATGAATGACCTTATCCTTGATTAGTCGAACCAATATAGGGACCACTGCAGGATTTTTGCCGACAATGATGGCTCCTGAGGTGAATTGATCCAAACGGTGAATCATAAATGCATGCTGATTGGTTTGATTGAGGTAGGCCTCACAGAAGTTCAATAGAGTGTTGGTCTCACCAGGTTGATTAGGGTGGGTCTTGAATCCGCTTTGCTTATTGACCACCAATAAATCTGCATCTTCGTATAAGATTTCAGGTTTAATTGAACTATCTGGGATTAAATTTTGTACCGGCAACGAAAAATCATCTTCAACAAACGTAAGATGGATTTCATCACCGTTCTTAATCGCGAAATTCATGGGTAAATACTTATTGTTAACCAAGACCCGTTCATTGGTCCTCAAGTCGAATATGAGGTGCTTAGGGATTAATAATTGCTTTTGTAGGTATTCTCGTAGTGATGTTTCTTCATTGAGTTTTGAAACAGTTAGTTTATATTCCCATTTTTGCATTTTTTCACCTCTTTTAGTCAAATGTGTTACTATATTCAGTCGAGTTGTGATAAGGTGTAAATAGTAATTTTAAACCGGAGGGCATTATGGATAAAAAGATTATCAGCCTTTGGAGTCTCTTATCACTATTAATGTTTATTATATGTGATTTTTTAATGGGTGAAAATGCCCAAGATCTAATCAAGACAATTATCGTTGCCGCAGTATTATATCTACTTCTAATTATAGGTGGTTTACTTAAGTGGCGTCTAGCTTACCACTTCCTATTATTTGTTGTGGGTATCTATACTTTAGCGATGATTAGAATTGTATTTATCTTTGCGACCCAAAGCCATAGTGGTGTTTCAGTACTAGCAGTCGTATTTGCGGTGCTAGGAATTATTGTAAACTTATTGTGGTATCGAATCGCCGCAAAACAAATTAAAAGCGACTACGTAAGAATCGTTAAAAAGAACGTAAAAAAATAAGATAGGTGTTTTAATAATATGGAAATGGATGCACAAAAATTTATCGATGATGTAACTGATGAAAGTTTTGAAACTTACTCAGCTGAAGTATCTTTGAAGGATTTGAAGAATGATACTGCAAAGGCATTTCAACCATTGATGGAATTCATGGAAGAACAAGTGAACAGCGGCCGTTTGGCCTCTGCATTACTACAAGTGAAGGGTGAAGACATTAGTTTTTACCTACAAAACAATATCGTTAACTTACCATATAGATACATCAAGAATATCTCAAAGATGATGAGTGACGAAACTAACTGCCCACTAAACGTCTACATGTTCGTAGAATCACCTGATGTGAACCGTTCAAAGATGCGTATTGATGAATTATCATCACAAGATGACTTTGCGGTCAACGCTGATTTAAGTGCTAAATTGGGTGCATGGGCAAATGACCAACTTGCTTCAATCGAAGAAAATCAAAAGATTGAACAAGAAGCTGCCGAAAAGACAGACAAGAAAAAGCCAGCTGCTAAGAAGAAAACTGCTAAAAAGACTACCAAGAAAAAATAGTCTAAATCACTCTTATGTGTTATACTACTTGTTGCGATGAGTCGAGGAGATCGCGCAACTACGGTTGTATTCACAAGATGTGATTAAGCGATATTTTCGAAGGGGACACATTATGCGGACGTAATTCGCGTGTCTGATATGTTGGTGATGTGAACACCACTTATCCGTCTACTTAGTAGATGCCAAAAAGAGCGTAACTTCATTTGAAGTTACGCTCTTTTTTATTTAGTTATTTTTGTTTTGAATCATTTCACCCATCTTAGTTAGTGATGAAGGGGCATCTTCTTGATCCATATGAACTTGAATTAAAACAAATTTATCTTCAGTTGATTGTGCTTTATCTAAAGCATCAACTAATTCAGATTCTGTACTTACGTCAAATGTCATAAATTGATCTTGCTTGGCACCGAACGCTTGAGGCATTAGTGTGTAGTCTAGTTTGGCAACGTCATTGTATGATTTCTTCATACCATGAATAAGTCTTTCAACGGTGTAACCGTTGTTGTCGATTACTAACATGATTGGATGTAGGTCATGTTTGATTAGTGTACCTAATTCTTGGATGGTAAGTTGTAGTGAACCTTCACCGGTAGAAAGGACGTGACGACTGTTATTGTCAGCTAGTTGACCACCAATCATTGAGGGGAAAGCATAACCGATAGATGCCCAAAGTGGTTGAGCACTGAAATCGACACTATCTGGAAGTGTGAAAGGTGATAGCCCTGAGAATGAAGTACCACTTTCGGCAACAAGTGTTTGACCAGGTTTAATAGAGTTAATAACAGCTCTATCGTAGAAGTCTTGAGTTAGGACTTTATCTGAAGGAGTTGCTGGTAAAACGGGCTTTAATTCTACTGTATTTGTAAGTGGTTGTTTAAGATGCTTATCACTGATTGCTTTAACAACTTGGTAGAAACTGTAGTCACCAATTAAATCTCTGTGTGATCCAAAGAAATCGAAGTCGTCATTTGAAATGTTGATGATTTTTTCTTCAGTAAAACTTTGTGTAAACATAGATGTTACGAAGTCGGTTAATTTCGCTCCGAAATTGATTACTAAATCCGCTTCATCGACAATTTGCTTTGTGGGTTCATCAGTTAAAGCACCGCTATAAGTTCCGATGAATTGTGGTAATGATTCATTTAAGGCACACTTACCAAGACCTAGGTCGGTGAATAATAAATTGTTGTTAACGACAAATCTTTCGATGAAATGGGCCAATTGACGATTCTTTAACTCGTGACCTACTAATACCAATGGGTGTTTAGCGTTGTTAATTGCTTGAACTAGTCTTTCTGCAATTGTGTTGTTAAAGTCGGTTACTTCTTCATCTCTATTGAAGATAGCAGCAAATGATTCTTTGATACTTGGATTGACTGGGATTTTAGCGACATCAATTGGAAGTGTTAAGTAAGCTGGCTTACCAGTTTTGATGATGTATTTAACGATTTCGTTAATATCATCAACTGTATTTTTGGCGGTTAGATCCTTAACCTTTAATCCCATTACTTCGTGCATCTTAGTGAATTTTTCAAATTCACCATCTCCGAATGTGTGGTGAACCAATAACTTTTGGTCCATGTTTTCAGTTTTGGGTGCACCAACAATTGAAAGAACAGGAATGTTTTCTGCTAAACTACCAGCTAAACCGTTATCGGAGCTTAGGTCACCAACTCCAAATGTTGTCACAAGTGCAGCGAAGCCGGTTTTCTTAGCGTAACCATCAGCCATATAGGCAGCATTTAGTTCGTTTGCGTTTCCTACCCATGTCATATCATTACGATCGACGATGTGGTCTAGAAATTCTAGGTTATAGTCACCGGGAACACCGAATACGTGGTCATTTCCCATAAATTTAATAACATCAATTAAGTAATCTGAAACTGTATACATAATAAATTATCCCCTTTGCATATTGAATATCATTATCATATTGCCAAAATAAGGGGCCAACAATTATCAATGTGTTACTATATTGATAACAATAAGTTATCAATTAAAGAAAGGGAGTTCATATGGATGGAAAACTATACACTTAACCAGTTATCATATTTCTATAAATTAGCGGAAAAGTTGAACTATCGAACGGCCGCTGAAGAACTCCTTATTAGTGAACCAGCGTTAAGTAAACAAATTAAGCAGTTAGAAAATGCATTTGGTGTCAAACTCTTTAATAAGGTTGGACGCAATATTAAGCTAACTGAAGAAGGTAAACAAATTACTTTAAAAGTTGGACAGGTGCTAAGAGAAGTGGACTCACTTAATCAAGTTGCTAGTCAGTTCAATGATCCAAATTCTGCGACGCTAAAGATTGGGATATCTGGTAACCAATTTATCTATAAATATATCCACCGTTTAAAGAAACATTTTAATAACCTAAAGATATCGATTCACGAAATGGAAACCAATATGATTTTATCTTCACTGAAGAAAAACGAAATTGATATTGGTGTGCTATATGAGGATGTTAGTGATTCTCAGCTTGTCACGCATGCCAGTTTTAACGATGAAATTGTCGCTTTGGATTTTTCTGAAGATAAGAACGAAACGGATTTTATTTCATCCAGTGAATTAAAGAACAAGGATATGGCCGTACTTAGGGATGGGTACTTTATTAGAGGGATGATGGATGATTATTTTGCTAGTCATTTGATTACGCCCAATTACCAATTTGAACTGAACAACTACCAAAGCTGTATCAGAATTGCCGAAGAAATGAAGGCTGTTACTTTTGTGACGACATCTTATTTAGATTCAATTGATGCATCAAAGTTAAATGTTCTAAAGATTAACGATATGCATTCTCTCTTGAAGATGAGTCTTGTCACACCAAAGGAAAAGAGCATTTCAGAACCAATTAGAGAATTAATTAATTTAATCAACAAAAAAGACTAGTTCATACGAACTAGTCTTTTTATTTTACTAAGTATAGTTGATCTTTGATTAAGTCAAATGGTTTGTGGTGACGGTTTAAGTTTTTAACGTCATCGTTTTCGATGAATTCTGCGTTGTCCCAGAATTGCTTAGAATCGGTGGCACCGTACTTTTCACCAATGGTGATTAGTGGAATGTCCTTACCAGATTCACGGATGGCTGATAATAACTTCCAGTCGATATCGATACCATCAGGTGACCAGCACATGATGATGTAGTCAATGTCGTCCTTGTACTTATTGAAGGCATCGATTGCGTCCAATGATTCAACGTCGGTAACTAGATGTTTACCGGTTTCGTTTTCCTTCTTCCATGCAAGGTTATCGGTGCAAATGACATCAGCACCATTCTCACGTAATCCTTTTGAGATGTATCCATTTCCGGCCATCACTTCCAAGGCTTTTTTGCCATTTAAGAACTTGGCAATGTCATTGGTGAATGGGGCGGAGATGTATGCCCACATCCCGTATTGTTCTTCTAAGTAGTCACGGAATTCACGTAAGTCTTGATCTAGTTTTGGTAATTGATCAACGAATTGGTTCCAGACGGCGTCGCCCTTAGGGTCGCCCATTGGGTACTTTTCGTTCACGTAAGCGAAGATGGTGTCTTGGATATCGTCAGGCAATAACAATACCGGTAAATCTTGTGGTAATTGGTTTTGTTGTAATAAACGGTCTGCTTCTAAAACGTTATTGATTAGATATTTAATGTCAGAAAAATCATTGAATAAATCATAGTACTTCTTCATTCTTTCGATGTATGAAGGCTTATGAATGATTTTTTTATTTTTCTTCATTTTCTTAAGTAGTTTCTTTTTATCCATTGTCTAACTCCCTTGAGTTGCTTAATTATTATTTTATGGGAAAACCGAGATGAATGCAAAAAGAGGGTATTATGTCATATGATATAACATAATGTGCCATAAACTTGGATTTAAATTCAAATTAAAGACAATTAACCCTGTACTTATTTAATTTTAATGATATAATATGTTACATGATATAACATTATAAGGAAATGAAGGTAGATATTGATGGATTTAGCAAGTACGGGATTTGTTTTTATTTCAAGTATTTTAGTTCTGTTTATGACACCGGGTCTAGCATTCTTCTATGGGGGCCTAGTTTCAAAGAAAAACGTTGTTAACACTACCATGTCAGTATTCATTATGACTGGTTTAGCAGTTATTCTTTGGGTTGTATTTGGTTACAGCCTTTCATTCTCAGGTGATATAGGTGGATTTATTGGGAACCTAGCCCATCCATTTATGAATGGAATTGATCTTACATCACTTACACCAACTAAGATTCCAGTAAGCATTTACTCAATCTTTGAAATGATGTTTGCGGTTATTACTCCAGCGCTATTCGTTGGTGCGATTGTTGGTCGTATTCGTTTCAAGTTCTTATTATGGTTTGTAATACTATGGTCAATTATCATTTACTACCCAATGGTACACATGGTATGGTCACCAACTGGATTCTTAGCAAAGCTTGGTACTTTAGACTTTGCTGGTGGAACTGTCGTACATATTAATGCAGGGGTTACTGCGTTGGTATTATCCATTTACCTAGGTAAGCGTTTAAACTTTGGTAAAGAAACTAAGCACTACAACCTTTCATGGGTATTGTTAGGTACTACCATTCTTTGGATTGGTTGGTATGGTTTCAATGCCGGATCAGCTTTAGGTGTAAACAATGTCGCAATGCAAGCTACCATGACATCAACTGTTGCTGCCGCAACTTCAATGATGGTATGGATGCTATTAGATATGCACTTTGTTGGTAAGCCACAATTAGGTGGTATCTGTACTGGTACACTTTGTGGACTTGTTGGTATCACTCCAGCTGCTGGTTTCGTAACTATCGCCGGAGCTTTTGCAATCGGAATCGTTGCTACTCTAGTAAGTTACTTCTACGTAAACGTGCTAAAGGCTAAAGTAGGTGCAGATGACACACTTGATGCATTCGGTTGTCACGGAGTTTCAGGAATGGTCGGAAGTATCATGACTGGTCTATTTGCTACTAAGGCAGTAAACAGCTCAGTTGTAGACAATGGTCTATTCTACGGTGGTGGTTTCAAGTTATTCCTAACTCAAATCATCGCTACTTTAGTAACAATCATCTTCGTTGCAGTGGCTTGTGCAATTATTATTTCACTACTAAAACTAGTAATGCCAATGCGTGTAACTGAAGAAGAAGAAAGAGCCGGACTAGATATCGTAGAACACGGTGAAGCTGCCGATTACATGGTTTCATACGGTGAAACTGGCAAGGATCACAGTAAGGATATCGAAGTTAACGCTGATGAGTTTAAGGGGCAAATTAACCACTTAGACAATCCAAATCTACCAAAAGATTAAAAATATTATACCTTTCAAAAGACCGCAATAGCGGTCTTTTTGCTTGTTTAATTAAAAATAAATTAGAAAAATATGATAAAAAGTGTTGACTTTTATTATTTACGGCATTAGTATTTATTCAATCAAATAAATCAGACAACAAAAAGATCGGGAGAGTAACCCTTGAAGATAGTTCAGAAAGTCTACGGTAGCTGTGAGTAGATCGATTCGACAAAGGTGAAGATGGCCCGTTAATTGGCAGCGTCGATACTTAAACGCTGATGGGGTGGCAACCATTATTAATTGCACACGTTGATAGACGTTAGTGAGGGATGTAGTGTAAGCTGCATCCAAATTAGAATGGTACCGCGGAATCCGCTTCTAGTATTTATACTAGGAGCGGATTTTTTTATTTGATAAAAAATTCATTAAAACTTTAGAGGAGTGATTGATATGACACAAGTAGCAACTAAGCAAAAACATTTTGATATCGTAGGTAGTTTCTTAAGACCAGAGGAACTAAAGCAAGCAAGAGAAGACTTCAGCAACGAAAAGATTACTAAAGCAGAATTGACTGAGATTGAAAACAAGTTGATCAAAGATTTAGTTAAAAAAGAAATTGCTAACGGTTTAAAGATTGTTACTGACGGTGAATTCCGTCGTAGCTACTGGCATTTAGATACCTTCTGGGGTTTTGATGGAATCAAACATACCAAACAAGAACATGGTTACATCTTCCATGACGTTGAAACCAGAAATGACTCAGCTCAATTAGATGGCAAGATTAAGTTCAATCCTAATCATCCTGACTTATTAGCATTCAAGTACTTACAATCATTGATTGAAGACAATGATGAAGTGATTGCCAGACAAAGCATTCCATCACCAGCTCAATGTTACTTAGAACTAGTAAGAGGACCTGAAAATGTCGCCGCCTTACAAAAGGTATACGGAACTGACACCGACGCATTAATTCATGATTTAGGTTTGGCATACCACGATTTAATTCTTGCTTTATACGATGCTGGTTGTCGCGACGTTAAGTTAGACGACTGTACCTGGGGCTTACTTGCTGATCCAGATGGTTGGGCATTAGTAAAAGATGGTTTTGATAACCTCCAACAATTACTAGACTTAAACCTAAAATTCAACAACGAAGCCATTCGCGACTTACCTGAAGACTTACGTATCAGCACTCATGTATGTCGTGGTAACTACGCATCAACATGGGCATCAAAAGGTGGCTATGCTCCGGTTGCCAAAACACTATTTGGTAAGGAAAACGTTCAAGCATACTACCTAGAATTTGACGATGACCGTTCAGGATACTTTGCACCACTTGCTGAAGTTTCAAAAGGAAAAGACGTTGTCTTAGGTCTAGTTACCAGCAAACGTCCAGAACTAGAAGATCAAAAAGTCTTAATTCAACGTGTAAACGAAGCTACCGAATATGTAGATTTAAAACACTTATCATTAAGTACTCAATGTGGATTTGCTTCAACTGAAGAAGGAAACCACCTAACGGAAGAACAACAATGGGCCAAGATTAGATTAGTAGTCGACACTGCTAAGAAGATCTGGGGCGAATAATAAACAAAACATACCAATGAATAGAAGAGTAGACTAATTACTTTGATAGAGAGCTGCGGATGGTGAAAAGCAGTAAGTTAATTTTTCTATAGATGGTCTAGGAGGTATCGTCCAGCAACGGATGCGGTCAATTGCCGATATTCAATTAATCGTAATTTACGATGAGTGGGTAATGAAAATTACCAAACTGGGTGGTACCACGCTAACGGCGTCCTTTGATTATAAATAATCGAGGGATGCCGTTTTTTATTAGGAGGTGAAGATATGAGTAAGACCGACATTATCAGTTTTGAAAACGTCAATAAAACGTTCGAAACTGATGAAGGACAAAACGAGGTTTTGTCCGGTGTAAATTTAAAAATTGAACAAGGTAAGATATTCGGTATCATCGGATATTCCGGAGCCGGTAAATCGACGTTAATTCGTTGTATTAACGGTTTGGAACTACCAACTTCAGGATCCATCAAATATCTTGATACGGTGGTCAACGAACTGAGTGAAAAGGGACTAATTGATTTGAGAAGTGAAATCAGTATGATTTTCCAACAGTTCAACTTGATGCCCCAAAGAACGATTGCTGAAAACGTCGCATTGCCGATTAAGTACAAAAAAATCGGAAAGAAGCAAACGGCAGCTAAGGTTGACGAACTACTATCATTGGTTGGTCTATCCGACAAAGCGGATGCATATCCGAATTCACTTTCCGGAGGCCAAAAGCAAAGAGTAGCGATTGCTAGAGCGTTGATTAATGACCCGAAGGTATTGCTTTGTGATGAAGCGACTAGTGCATTGGATCCGGAAACGACGGATTCAATCCTGGAAATCTTAAAAGAACTAAATCAAAAACTTAATATCACAGTCGTTGTGGTAACCCATGAAATGAAAGTAATTGAGCAAATCTGTGAAGATGTTGCTGTTCTACATAATGGTCGGATTGTTGAGACTGGAAACGTCTATGATGTTTTCTCCCATCCAAAAGAAGAGATTACCAAACGTTTCGTCAAGACAACCACCAACTTAAACGTTTCAAAGGGATTGTATCAAGCACTAGGTTTACCTGAAGGTCACCGCTTAATTCGGGTGACTTACAACAATGAAAACACGATTGATCCAGTTATTTCATTGGTATCTAGAAAGTACAACGTCGACATCAGCATCTTGTTAGGTGATATCAAATTAATCCAAGGTAAACTCGTTGGTGGGTTGATTATCTCCGTTGAAGGAAACGAGGAAGATATCGAAAATGCCTACAAGGAATTAAAACTAAACATTGGAATTGAAGTGGAGGTGATTAACGATGTTGAATAGTCTATTTCCAAACGTTGGAACGAACTGGCCTGAATTCACCCAATCAATTGTCGAAACGATTGAAATGGTGATCTTATCCGGAATTATTTCATTAATTATCAGTTTGGTCATCGCAGTCATCTTGGTAGTCACCAAGCACGATGGAATTAAGCCCAACTTCATCATCTTTAATATCTTCGATAAATTAATCAATTTATTTAGAAGTATTCCATTCATCATTCTAATTGTTGCGTTAATTCCACTAACTACATTGATTTCTGGAACTGCCATCGGGGTAACCGGGACCATCTTCCCATTGGTTGTCGGAATTACACCATTCTTTGCCCGTCAGATTGAATCAGCGTTAAACGAAATTGATCCTGGTTTAATTGAAACCGGTAAGGCAATCGGTTTAAGCAACTTCCAAATTGTGAAGTCAATCTATCTACATGAAGGTATCATTAGTATCACTAGAATGACTACTACCACAATCGTTAGTCTAATCGGACTAACCGCCATCGTCGGAGTTGTTGGTGGAGGGGGCTTAGGAAACTTCGCCATTCAATATGGATACCAACAAAACCAATTTGATGTAACGATGGCCTG
Organism: Lactobacillus sp. B3795; assembly: GCF_026535805.1. Lineage (NCBI taxonomy): Bacteria > Bacillati > Bacillota > Bacilli > Lactobacillales > Lactobacillaceae > Lactobacillus > Lactobacillus sp. B3795. Next base: position 172,605 of record NZ_JAFNPE010000015.1, on the reverse strand, counting down.
CATCATCGTATTACTAATCTTAGTCACAATTGTCCAAGTAATTGGAACATTAATCGCGGAACTATTAACCCGCTAAAGGAGCGTTTTATATGAGTCAAAAAAGTAGTCATAATAAAAAGAAAGTCGCTAGTTTATCAGCTATCTTAGTAGCGATTCTAGTCGTTGTATTAGGTTTCATTATCGTATCTGGTCACAACAAGTCAGGCGAAAGCGCCAAGGGCAAAAAGGTTGTCACCGTCGGAATTATTGGTAGTAACGATGTGCCAATCTGGAAACAAGTGAACAAGGAATTAGCAAGTAAACACATCTACGCTGACGTAAAAGTATTCAGTGACGGTGAAGCGTTAAACCAAGCAACCAATAGTGGTCAAATTGATATTAACTCTTTCCAACACTATGCATTCCTACACCAAGAAGTAAGTCAAAAGAACTACAAGCTTACCGCAATTGGTAACACTTATATCCAACCTTTGAACATCTATTCAAAGAAGATTAAGAACGTTAAGGATCTAAAGGAAGGCGACAAGATTGCCATTCCAAACAACCCAACTAACGCCGGTAGAGCATTGAAGGTATTGGAAAAGGCCGGCTTAATCAAGACTAACCCAGCTAAAGGTTACTCACCAACAGTATCTGATATCACAAGTAACCCTAAGAAGTTACAAATCATCGAAGTCGACCCAGCAGCCATCATCAAGTTATTACCTAACTTCGCAGCTGGAATTACCAACTCTAACTTCGTTCAAGCTAACCACTTGAACCCAGCTAAAGATTCAATTTTTGCAATCGCACCAAACATCAACGATTCATACAACAAGCCATGGATTAATATCTTGGTAACTAAGACTTCAGAAGAAAACAACAAGACCTATAAGGAGGTGGTTAACGCATACCATTCTAAAGCGGTATACGACCTAATCGAAAAGGAATACAAGGGCGTATCTTTACCAGCATTTAAATACTAATTCGTTTTTGAAAGGAAGATTATTATGGCAAAAGTAGAAACAAAGGTAGAAAGTTTTACATTAGATCACACAGCAGTAAAGGCACCTTACGTGCGTTTAATCACAGAAGAACATGGACCAAACGGCGACACAATCGCTAACTTTGATTTACGTCTAGTTCAACCAAATGAAGAAGCAATCCCAACTGCCGGATTACATACCATTGAACATTTACTTGCAGGACTATTACGTGACCGTTTAGACGGTGTTATCGACTGTTCACCATTCGGTTGTCGTACTGGTTTTCATTTAATCACCTGGGGTAACCCTGGAAACGATAAGGTAGCGTTAGCATTAAAGGATTCACTACGAGCAATCAGAGATGACATCGAATGGGAAGATGTCCAAGGTACTACTGCAGAAAGCTGTGGTAACTACCGTGATCATTCATTATTCTCAGCAAAGGAATGGTGCAAGACTATTTTGGACGAACAAATTAGTACTGAACCATACGAACGAAAAGTAATCTAAAACAAATGAGGTGAAAGATATGGATTTATGGCAATACTATTGGTTCCGCGCCGTCGCATTTATTGTGTTTTGGTTAGGTTATTTCTTATTGATGACATGGGCATATGTTGGCAGACCCCATATCTTTCATCGACTAAAAAACAAAAAATGAGTGCTATGTACAATTACGAAAAAAACTCCAGAAAATATTCTGGAGTTTTTTACATTTTATAATCATCAAAATTTAAATTAAGTTCTTCTTGGTATGCTTCTGGTTGTTCACCGTCTTCTAAGTATTGACGGTCCTTGCCATGAAGATAACCATTGATAAGTTGGTATACTTCGTATCGATCTTGTTGATCCAAAGTGTGGTTACCAAAGGTTAGTTCATTTTTCTCCATCAAGACGCTACCTAGATTGAAATGTTCAACAGAAGTTCTTCCTGTCAAATAATCCATGCTGACGTTGAAGTACAATGCCAGTTTTTTGATTTCGACATACGAAGGTGAACGAATCCCACGTTCCCAATTACCAATTTGTGAAGGGGTATTTTTGTGTTCATCTTCTGGAAATCTTTCGTTTAGATTGTTTGCAAGTTGGTTCATACTGATATGTTGCCCTTTACGAAGAGCTCTTAATCGAATCGGAAACATTTACAACACCTCTACGCATATTATAACCGAAAATGCGTTAAATTGGCGGGTAGTTGCTTTTTTTTTATTGAAACTCTATACTCGAATTATTAAATACTGAAATGGAGAGCACTATCTTGAAAAAGAAAACCAAAATCTTACTAGCGACCGTGATTACTTTAATCGTATTGACGGTAGTTGGTTTTGTGGGCGCGGGGATGTATTTTTACAACGTCGCCGTGGTTCCTTCACACAAGACCTTTTTAAGTAACGATAAAATTAAGAAGAATTCACCACTATATCCAGGTACCAAGTGGTACTACAACGTCAAAAAGATTCACTGGACCCAAAAGTCTGCGACCGGAAACTTAAAGCTGGTGGCTAACTACATTCCAGCAGAGAAGAAGACTAACAAGACCGTGGTGATTGCCCACGGCTACATGGGTAGTAAGGAAAAGATGGCTCCTTATGCCTACATCTTCCATCAAATGGGTTACAACGTTTTAACTCCCGATGATAGGGGCCAAGGCTAAAGCGAGGGTAATTACGTTGGTTATGGTTGGCCAGATCGTCTCGACTACATTAAATGGATGAAAAGAGTCATCAAGTACCAAGGACCAAAGACTGAAATCGTGATGTTTGGTGTCAGCATGGGGGGAGCTACTACCATGATGGTATCCGGTGAAAAAGACGTGCCACACCAAGTTAAAGCATTCATTGAAGACTGTGGTTACACCAGTGTTTCCGATGAAATTAACTACGAAGCCGGTCAACTTTACAACATGCCAGCATTCCCACGTTGGCCATTGGTTCCAATCCTAAGTGGAATTACCCACATTAGAGCCGGATACAGCATGTACGAAGCTTCATCACTAAACCAAGTGAAGAAGAATCACCGTCCAATGCTATTCATTCATGGGGCCAACGATAAGTTCGTACCAACTCGCATGGTTTACCCACTATACAAGGCAAGCAAGGGACCAAAACAACTACTTGTTGTGAAAAATGCAGCCCATGCTGCTTCTTATCAAACTAATCCAAAGTTGTATGTTGATACAATTAAGGGATTTTTGAACAAATATTTTAAATAATATTAAAGGCGTTAGATGTTGAATCTAGCGCCTTTTTCGTAATTTTAAAAACTTTCAGTGTATCAAATAGGGGGTTAAATGTTATTATAGATAGTGTGTAATAACACCATCAAACAATACGTTTAATATTCGTTAAAAAAATAAATAAAAATAATCAGAAAGGAGGACGCTTTTTGATTGAACTAGCCGCATTAGTATTTTTAATCGCTGGTGCTTTATTAGGTTTTTGGGTTAGTGATATGCGCATCAAGGGTCAAGTTGACGCTGCCAAAAGTAAGGCTGCACAACATTTACAAAAGACCGCCGATGAGACTGCCGTAAAGGCTAAGCAAATCATTGCTGATGACAAAGAAGACATCATGCAATACCAAAAGATTGCAGACGATGAAATCGAGTCTCAAAAAGAAGAAAATATCACCCGTGAAAACCGTTTGAACCAACACGAAAAGTACTTGGAACAAATGAAGAACCGATTAACTAAATATACTAATGATTTAAATGAACGCAGCGATGAACAAGCTAAGGTCCAAGATGATATCGATGACGTCATGCATCAAGCCGAAGACATTTGGCAACAACGTGAATTGACACTTCAATCAATCAGTCATATCGATAAGAACTATGCTCGTCATGCTGTGTTGAATCATACCGAAAACGCTCTTCGTCGTGAAAAAGACATCGAAGTTAAGTACAACTTGTCCGAAAGCAAGGTTGCCGCTAACAAGATTGCTAATGACCTAGTAATTGAAGCTATTCAAAGAGGCCCTAGGGATGAACCTAGAAGTCACATTGAAAGAAACATTGCCTTGCCAAGTAGCGACATCAAATCCAAGTTAATTGGTAAGGACGAACAACATGTTCGTCTACTACAAACACTAACTGGAACTGATTTAATCTTTGATGAAGACTACCCATTACTACTTCACATTGTTACTCATGATCCAATTAGAAGAGAAATTGCTCGTACAACTATTGAAAGTCTGATCATTTCTCGTCACTTTACCAACAGCAACATCGAGTATCTGGTTAATACCACTACTCAAAAGGTTAACGCGGCTTTACGTGAAACCGGTGAAACAGTTGTTCACTCACTCCACGTTGGACGTGTTCATCCTGACTTGATGAAGATTATTGGTAAATTGAAGTTTAGAACTAGTTATGGTCAAAACGTTTTATACCACTCAATTGAAACTGCTCAATTGACCGGTGCCTTGGCTGCCGAATTAGGTTTGAATACCCAATTGGCCAAGCGTGCTGGATTACTTCACGATATTGGTAAAGCCATTGACCACGAAGTTGGTGGAACCCACGTTGAATTAGGGGTCAAACTAACTGAGGCCTTTGGTGAAAACGAAGTCGTTGTTAATTCAATTGCTTCTCACCACGGTGACGTTGAACCAACTGATCCAATCGCTATTCTTGTTGCCACCGCCGACGCCATTTCTGGTGCTCGTCCAGGAGCTAGAAGTGAATCAATTGAAGAATACGTCAGTCGTCTACGTAACCTAGAAAACATTGCTAACCAACACAAGGGTGTTCGCGATAGCTATGCCATCCAGGCTGGACGTGAAATCAGAATTATTGTAAATCCTGAAATGTTAAATGATGATAACAGTAAGTTATTGACTAAACACGTTAAGGATCAAATTCAAGATGAATTGACTTATCCGGGTAAGATTAAGGTTACTACTATTCGTGAATTAAAAGCTGTTCAATACGTTGGTAAGAATAAGAAACGCAATCATAATACAGTTAAAGAAGCTTAATGCTATTATTGTTAAACTAAAAAGAGTCCCAAAACATGAAGTTTTGGAACTCTTTTTTTATGGTCTGTAGATGACCTTAAAGTTATGATTGTTTTCAGCTTTAATGGTCTTGTGTTCTCTTAAGTAATCAGCGATTAATTGACTCATCATTCGATCATCTGACTTGATAATCTTGTCTTGAGAAAACATTTGGTAGTTTCCACCACCGACGGCACGATAGATGTTTAACACGATTTTTAATTCGGCGTCGTCATCGATTGGTTTGCCATGGTAGGTCAAATCTTCGATACGGTGACCAACTGGTTTAGCGACGTTAATCACGTAGTCGACACCTTCATACATATCGTAGTTGTAATGCTTTAGCTTAGGGAAAATGTAGTCATGGTTCACACCAATCTTACCGTTTTGGTAGTCAAAGTACTTGGCGCTAGTTTCCATGGCGGCCTTTAATTCGGCACCAGTAATCTTAAGCACGGATAGACTGTTAGGGTAAACGTAGTTAGTGATGATATTTCTCATTGTAATCGGATTTTCAAAACCGTGAGCTTCATCATTAAATAGGGCGGTTGCCGAAATGTCTACTCCCATAGTTTGCATCTGAATGTTTTGAATGAACTGGATGAAACTGGTCTTGTTTAAACGTGCTTCAAAGGCGTAATCAAAGTCCATTGATCCTTCGATATGAGCCATTGGTTCATCTAACCACTTGTTGATTTGTTCTTGGATGTCGTCCAACTTATTGGCGATTTCATGATCAACTTGGTACTTCTTAGTTGGAATTAATTCGACTTCACTGGATTGAACAAAATATTTACCATTGTCATCTTGTTGAACATCTAATTCGATGTGTCCAACGTATTGACCACGATGACCTGGTTGAATGATTGGGACGCCCAATAGGTGACCAGCAATCTTTCTGTGTTGGTGACCGGTGATAATGGCATCGACACCGTCAACATGTGCTAGGATATCGTATGTTTCGTTTTCACCATTTAAGACTTCGGTTGGGACACCTTCTTCATCACGTTCGATTCCGCCGTGATAAACGATGACGTTTAAATCGGTTTTTTCGCTCATTTCAGGGATGTATTTGGCGGCGGTGTCCTTGGCAGAAAGGAAGGTTAGACCGGCTAAATGGGAGTTCTTTTCCCACTTAGTGGTACCTTGAGTGGTTAGACCCAAGAATCCGACCTTTACACCATTAATATCTTTAATTTCATATGGATTACCAAATGGGTGGGTACCATCTTCATCAATAATATTGGCACAAAGAAAATGGCGATTACACTCATTTATGGTGTTGTGTAGGTATGATAATCCGTAATTAAACTCATGATTTCCTAATACTCCAAAATCGTAATCAACGGCATTAAAGACGTCGTTAATTTGTTTTGGTGCGGATTGTTTTTTGATTTCAGCAATATAGTATGCCAATGCTGATCCTTGCAAGAAATCCCCGTTATCGATGGCTACGACGTTATCCAGCTTGGTTCTAAGATCCTTGATTGCTGTAGCGCAACGAAGCACCCCAAAGGGTTTATCGTCCTTTAAGTTCACATAGTTAGTGGGGAACAAAAAGCCGTGTGTATCACTTGTCTCTAAAAGATTTATTTTCATCGTGCCACCCCCGTATTGAATTATCATGATTCTTCCGTTTCTTTTGTTGTGTATATTTTATCACTTTTTTAAAAATGAAAAATTAAGATTTGATTAACATTTACCTTTTCTTAATAAAAATTTAAATTGATTTATCTTATAGGTATGTTAAGATGATTACAGTTAATTGTATTTACATTTAGTAAGTACTACTAACCTAACCATAATTGTTTTTATAAAAATTAAGCGATTAAGGGGTGATATAAATGTTGAATCTTTACGTAGCACCAAGTAGTGCATCCAGTCGTAAAGCTAGAGCCTGGTTAAAGGGCCACGATATTGCTTTCCGCGAAAGAAATATCAATTCTAACCCATTGAATGCGGACGAAGTAAAACAAATCTTACGTCTTACTGAAAATGGGAGCGAAGACATCATTTCAACAAGATCCAAAATTTTCAAAAAGCTAAACATCGATTTTGATAGCTTGTCACTATCAGACTTGGTAGATTTAGTTGTCAAGTATCCAGACCTTATCAAACGTCCTATTGTGTTTGATGACAAACGTTTGGAAGTTGGGTACAATGAGGAAGAAATTCGTCGTTTCTTACCCCGTTCCATTCGTGAAACTGAACTAAAAGAATTAGAATCACAGTTGGAAGCTTAATATTTTAGAGTGACGGCATTACTTTGTAATGTCGTTTTTTTATTCACTCAAAAGGAGTCACATTATGATAAAAATGATTGCGCTGGATCTAGACAATACACTATTGAATTCAGCCAAAGAAATTAGTGATGAAAATGTTTCAACACTACAAAAATTACATAAAAAGGGAATCGCCGTTGTCCTATGTACCGGTCGCCCGATTAATGCGGTCTGGCCATATGTAAAACAACTTGGTCTAACCGAGGCAAATGATTACACCATCACATTCAATGGTGGCATGGTGATTCGAAATCACGATCAAAAGGTGCTAAACCAAAAGGGACTAACCCTAGCAGATTTTTCCTTAATTCATCAATACGCATTTGATAACGACTTACCATTGGACATTCTAGACTTTGAAAAGGTCTACGAATTAACCGATTTGGTTAAATCAACCTATAAGGAAGTCTTGAATTCACCACTTGAATTCGTTCCAATTGATTTCAAGGAATTAGAGAACAAACCATACAGTAAGGCCATCATGTCAGAACAAATTGCGGCATTGGATAATGCACGTGCTAATTTTCCAGCAGAAATTACTGACCATTATAAAATCGTCCGTTCTCAGCCCAAAATCATGGAATTTTTGCCATTAAACATGAGTAAGGCTTACGGTTTAAATATTTTGTTAAAGCACTTAGGATTGGATTTTTCCAACCTGATGGCATTTGGTGATGCGGAAAATGATTACGAAATGATTGAAGCTGCCAATGTCGGTGTTGCGATGGGCAACGCCTCCGATGAAATCAAGGAGATTGCCACAGATGTTACTGTCGATCACGATGACGATGGGGTAGCGGTATTTCTACACAAATACTTTAATGAATAAATAAAAAAGGACTTAAACGAGAAGTTTAAGTCCTTTTTGTTTACTTGTTGTTTGCGAATAAGTAGTTCAAGTATTCCATAAATGTCTTTAGGTAACGCTTTTCATCTACTTGGATAGCAACACTAGCAGTAGGATTTGGATCGTCTAGGTGAGCAGTATCACCGGTAGTACGTCCGTAGTTTAATTCACCAGTGTGAACCAATAGGTCTAGGTCCAATGTTTGGACGAAGCTTGGGTCACAAGCAACACCAACGGCTAATGGGTCGTGTAGTGAACAACCACCTAGGTGTGGGTACATTTCAGCGTAAATATCGATGTAGTAGTCAACGATATCAGCGAACTTTTCACCTGCAACAGTGCCTAAGTCACGCCATTGTTGAGTTTCTTTTTTAGTTAGAAGAGTTCTTAATGTAACGTCTAGACCAACCATAGTATCGTGTAGTGGGCTTCTGAATACTTCGTTGGCAGCAGTAGCATCTTGGTTGATGTTTGCTTCGGCAGCATCAGAAACATTACCAGGAACAGTCAAAGCACCACCCATTAGAGTAACGTTACCGATTAAGTCGGCAATTGATGGGTCCTTACGTAATGCTAAGGCTAGGTTGGTAAGTGGACCAGTAGGGATGATTGTTAAATCCTTACCGTACTTGTGAGCGGCTTCGATGATGAAGTCGACACCTGATTGTTCTTCCACTTGGCGGCTACTTGCTGGTAATTCAACTTCACCAACACCGTTAACACCATGAATATGAGCTGAAACTTCCATTACTTCGAAACTGTCAGTTTCTAGTGAATGTGGTTCACCTTCAAATACTGGTACGTCAGTAGCACCTAATAGGTCTAGAATTTCTAGTGAGTTCTTAGCGGCTTGTTCTACCAATACGTTTCCGTATGAGTTCACAACACCTACTAAATCGGCGTTAGGGGCAGCGACAGCATAGGCGATAGCCATTGCGTCATCGACACCTGTATCAACGTCTAAGATAATTTTTTGCTTTGCCATAATGAAAAACCCTCCCAATATTAATTCCCCTCACGGATCTTTGCCCGTGAACATTTTTCATTAACTTTAATTATATGGGCTTTCCATCCAAAATAAAAGGGGATACTAAGAAGTTTTTAAGGAAATGACATATAAATACGAACAAATTTAACGAAAATGAGAAATTTGTTAATAAAAAAATCTCGACTTCTAAACGAAATCGAGATTTTGGTTGCTAGTTTCTAAATAGGAATTCAGCAATTGTTTTATCCAATGTTGGGTTTTCGTGCAACATTGAATGTTCAGCAGAAATTGGATCTCCACGGTATAGGTAGAATGTGTAGCTCTTAACGTAAGGCTTAACTAGTTTACCCATTGGTTTAACGATATCCACGGCTTCTTCACCATCAGTACCAACGTTGTAGATTTCTCCTGCGATGTTAAAAATCTTTAAGTTACGTGGTAAGTTCTTAGCACGTTTATCACCAGCAGGGTAGTCGTTGGCGATACTTACGAACTTGTTAATCTTAGGAGCTTCCTTTTGGTTAGGGTTTCTAACCATATATTCGTAGGCGATTTGACCACCTGATGAATGTCCTAAGAAGTTAACTGATTTAATGTGGTAAGTCTTGTATAGGTAAGTCATCACATTCTTCATTTGTTTAGCTTCTTTGATTGGGTGAGTGTTGTCTTCAAAGATTAATTGAACTAATGGGTTGTCAGCTGAAATCTTCTTGACATATTTCTTCATGGTAGTAACCTTACCATTGCTAGAAATATGAATACGAAGAGCACGCTTAGCAATGCCATGATCGTTGAATTGATTAATGAAGTCATCGGTTGAAACGGCGTTACCACCATAACCGGGGATGAAGATAGTTGCAGTTCTTGTCTTGTCTACCTTCACATCATTTAGGACACGACCTCTAAAAATCCATGAGGTAGTGATGAATAGGGCAATTGCTTCAATAATCAAAACAATCCCAATGATAATTTTTCTGCGTTTGCTGTGCATAATTGTTCTTCCTTTGCTAAAGTATAATTATAAGATACATAATATATTAAATAACACCAAAATAAAAGGAGTTAAAATAAAATGTCAGATGAAATCTATGATATTACGATAATTGGAGGAGGTCCCGTTGGAATGTTTGCCGGTTTTTATGCCGGACTACGTACCGCCAAATTCCAAATCATCGAAAGTCTTTCAGAACTAGGGGGACAAGTAAATGCATTATATCCAGAAAAAACGATTCTAGATATCCCAGCCTATCCTGCGATTTCAGGTCGTGATTTAGTGGCTAACTTGAAGAAACAACTTGCCACCATGGATGGTGACATTAAGTTGAATCAAACAGTAGTCAACGTTGAAAAAATTGACGACGTTTTTAAGGTTACCACAAATAAGGGAATTACCAAAACTAAAGCCATCATTATTGCGGTTGGTAACGGGGCATTTAACCCACGTAAACTAAGCGCTGATGGTGTCGAAACAATCTCAGACCAACAACTAGTATACACCGCTTCGGACTTAGATGCCTTTAAAAATAAAAAAGTTTTAGTCGCAGGTGGTGGTGATTCAGCAATCGATCAAGCACTAATGCTAGAAGATATTGCCGATGAAGTCTACTTATTGCATCGTCGAAACGAGTTTAGAGGGCTAGAACACACCGTTAACCTATTGAAGCAATCAAGCGTCAAACTATTGACTCCTTACTTAATTAAGTCATTAGAAAACGTGGACAATAACCAAGTTAGAGTCCACGCTAAGAAGATGAAGACAGATGATGAATTCATCGATATTGATGTTGATAAGATTCTAGTAAATTACGGTTTCATTTCTAACAATAAAGACATGCAAGGCTGGAATGTAGATATCGAAGAAGACCACCATGCCACAAAGGTTGATGGCAATCTTCAAACTAATATCAAGAACATTTACGCCGTGGGTGACCAAGCCAAATACGATGGTAAACAAACTATCATCGCGACTGGATTCGGTGAAGTTCCAATCACAATCAATGCGATTATGAACGACCTATACCCAGGCAATCGAGCACCAATTCACAGTACTCAATTATCATAAAAAACTATTTTTTCTTAGCATCCTTTGATGGGGTGCTATTTTTTTTGACCGTCTTTTCAAGGCTTTGAACTTCCTTAGTCAAAGCTTGAATTTGTTTGGTTAATTGATCGATTTTATCGTCTGTTTCGTCCTTATCACCATGGGTGAAGAAGTCGGTAATCGTAGAGGTCAACAAACCAATAAAACCAATTCCACCGAACATTAGGAATGCGGCAATTAGCTTTCCACCAGCGGTTTGCGGCGAAATATCACCATAACCAACGGTAGTGGCGGTTGTAATTGCCCACCATAATGAGGTGGATAAATCATGTTGTTCGAAGTGTGAGTAAATCAAAGCACTGAAGATTAAAATCACGATACTGATTGAGAATAGGTAGATAAAACCAGTGTCGTAAATGAAACGGTGGATTCCACCGGTCACTTTTCCGTCCCAACCAAACTTCCAAAATAGGTTGTAGTGACGGACGATTCTAATCACACGGTATAGACGAAATACCACGAAGATCGGATGGGCTGGAATTAATGAAATTAAGTCCAACGATGTTTCTAATAAGAATTGCTTGTGGTTCTTGGCCAATAGAAAGCCGGATATGTAATCAATAATGTAAAAGATCCAGATACCATAGTAAATATTTCCTAAAATACCATGATAGATGTTGATAACGCCGAAGTAGTCTAGACCGACCATCACAACGGATGCGACGGCGATAAAAATAATAAACAGACTATAAATCAATTCGACGGTTTTATTTTTAAATTGTTTCATTATTTCAACTCACTTTTTCTCTATCTCTTAATCCAATTATAATCATTTTACCTTTAAGTTAGTTTAAAGCAAATAAAAAACGACCAATCTTTCAATTGGTCGTTTTCTTTTAGTTATCTTCGTTGTTGTTCTTGGAGATTCGAGATGATCCACCTGAATGGTTTAATTCTGGTGCATCGGTCTTGTATAGGGATTGAGTGGATTTCTTCTTTAGCTTGTCATACAAACTAGTAGATTTCTTACCCAATTCTGTTTCAGCCCCAAGTTCCTTTTGGAAACCATCTTGGTAATTGTAATCCTTAGGATTTACCGGAGTGAATCCGCTAGGGGTGTAGAAACGAAGTAAGTTTTGTTCGTTCAATTCATCAGAGAATGATAACTCAGTGTTAACACGAGCTTGCATCTTATTGAAGACTTTTCTTTGATGAGGGGTAGGGTGAATTACCTTACCGGTCTTGTTGCTGTAAATAGTACCACTGATGGATGTGTACTTAGTACTTACCCAATCACGGTTTCTAAATGCAACGACAGTGTCATGTTTCTTGGAGAATAAGTCGGTTCCAAATTGAATGTATTGCTTGGTGTTGACACCCAATAGGTGAAGTAGAGTAGGCAAGACATCGATTTCACCACCGTAGGTTTTGTCGATGTAACCATTCTTCATGCCAGGGATGTTAAACATCAATGGAACACGTTGTAGTTGTGCGTTATCAAAGTCAGTCCAGTCATTAGGGTTCTTACCCAATGCTCTAGCAAGGCTTAGGTTTTCTGAGTTAGAAATACCATAGTGGTCACCATATAGCATGATGATTGAATTCTTCAATAATCCTGATTTTTGTAGGTATGCGTAGAATTCTTGGATGGCTTGATCTAGGTAATGAGCAGTCTTGAAGTAGTTATCAACCTTGGTATCACCGGTGTTAGTAGTCTTAAAGTTACTGTCTTCGCTATCGATTGAGTAAGGGAAGTGGTTAGTAACAGTGATGTACTTGGCGTAGAAAGGTTGTTGTAATCTTTCAAGGTACTTAACGGAATCTCTGAATAATAGCTTATCCTTCAAACCGTAACCAAGTGCTTTATCGCCGGAAGTATCGTAGTAGCTTTCGTCGAAGAAGTATTGGTAACCCATGTTCTTGTAAACATTGTTTCTGTTCCAGAAACTAGCAACGTTTCCGTGGAATACTGCTGAAGTGTATCCCTTATCTTGTTTCAAAATAGCAGGAGCTGCTTGGAAGACGTTGTCACTTCCGAATTGGGTAAACATTGAACCTTGAGGTAATCCATAGGTACTGGTTTCTAGCATGTTTTCAGCGTCGGATGTCTTTCCTTGTCCCACTTGGTGGAAGAAGTTAGAAAAGGCAATTGTTGACTTACTATGGTAGAGACTGTTCAAGAATGGAGTGACTTCTTGGCCGTTGACCTTTTTATCGATTAGGAATTGTTGGAAACTTTCCAAGTGAATGATAATTACGTTTCTACCCTTGGCTAATCCAAACATCGATCTTTCAGGGGCGGCGTAATGCTTGTTGATGAACTTTCGCACGTCATTCATTTCTGACTTGGTAGCCATTGCACGCAAGTCCTTAGTGTGTTGAGTGGAGATGGCGTCATAGACTGTAAATGAATCAACGCCAAGATACTTAACGATGTATGTACGGTCGAAAGTTCTAGTTAGAAGTTGTGGTCTGGCCATTTCACCAAATGATAGGTTGGCGGTGAATATTAACACGGCAACCGAAGTAATGGCGAATGCGCCCTTACCACCGAACTTCTTGTTATCGATGCGAATTACTCTAAATAATAGTAGAAGTAATACTAAAACGATATCTAACCAGTAGAAGACATCATGTGGCATGGTAAGTGCAAGTGATGATCCGCTAAGTCCTTGGTTAACCTTTGAGTAACCGGTCATGGTACTTACTGTCATGAAGTCGGTAAATTCACGGTAATAAATAACGTTTAAATATAGTAGTAAAGTGTTTAACCCATCGATCAATAGGATAATAGGGTAAAATAATCGACTTGATTTAATGTACATTGCAAGTCCAAACAAAAGCATGGTAGTTGCGATTGGATTGATGAATGCTATGAAGTATTCAAACGGATTTGCAAGTCCTAATTGGAAATCAGTGAAATATGCGTATATAGTTTTAGCCCAAAATAAAACAACTAGTAGAATGAAGAATCCAAACCTAGTGGACATTTTAGAGCGCAGATAATTTATCGCTTTCAAAATGAAGAGCTCCTTTGATATAATTCATACTTAATATTAACAGACCGAAGTCAAAAAGGCATGTTTTTTTCGTGTCATAAAAACATCACCACAATATGTGGCAAAATAAAAAATATCTATCACCATATATAGTTGCAAAATTATGCAAATGTTGTAAAATAAAGTTAAATCAGTAGGAGGATGACGGCATTGCTAAAAGGTAATACTAAAAAATTAAATGTTCAGTTAAGTGATGGACAAATAATTGAATTCATGCCAGAGATGGTCCATAGTGACTTGCTAGCTTTGACTAGTAACCAAGAGATTATCAATCGTACTGAAAGATTAATCTTAGTCCAATTGAGTTCCTACACTATCATTAAACTACACGAACTACAAATGATAATTTATAAGACGCTAGATAAGTTGCGCTACCACAAGATTGCGTCTAAATACTATAATACTGAATTAAGTTAGGCAGAATGTTGTCTAACTTTTTTTATTAGTGATATTCTATTATTACCAGTTAAAAAAGGGGATGAATGTTATCACATTTAATCTATACGTTGTCCGTCACGGACAAACATACTTTAACATTTACAATCGTTTGCAAGGGTGGAGTAATTCACCTTTGACCGATAAAGGAATTACGGGTGCAAAAAAGACTGCTGATAAGCTAGCCAATACCCATTTTGCGGCAGCTTATTGCAGTGACACCACCAGAGCCATGCATACCGCAAAGATCATCTTAGATGGTAACAAGGCCGATTCAGTCAAAGAACCAACCATTTCTAAATACCTAAGAGAAGAATTCTACGGATACTACGAAGGAAATGATATGGATCAAACCTGGTACGTTGCTGGAGCACCTCATGGTTTGCCAACATTCAAAGACATTGTTACCAAGTATTCAATCGGTAAAGCTAAGGACTTCTTAAAGGAATCCGATCCTTTCCATCAAGCTGAAAGCAACGAAGAATACTGGAAACGTTGGGACCAAGGATTAGACCTAATCAGAAATGATAAGAACATCCACGATGGCGATAACGTCCTATTAATTAGTCACGGAAACGCGGTATTGAGTTTGGTTGAACGTTTTGGTGAAGGTAAATACGACGTCACTGAACGCCCAGCTAATGGCAGTCTTACTAAGATGGAAGTAAGCGACAATCAAGTTAAGATTACAGATTACAACGTTCAATAAAAGAATATAAAAAAAGACGATTACATTTTGTAATCGTCTTTTTTGGATTTTAAGAGATGAAATTAAGCTACTCGACCGTAAGCTACTACGTGCCACCATGGAGCATGGATGCTTTCACGGATAACACCACGGTTTTGAGCATCAATCATTTTGCCTCCACCGATGTACATACCAACGTGGTAAATGCTATTCTTTGATGAACCAATGAATACTAGATCACCTTTTTGAAGTTGCTTCTTACCAACTTTTTTAGAGTAGTGGTATTGTTGTTGCGCAGTTCTAGGTAAATTAACACCTAGACCGTGTCTGTATATGTATTTTGTAAAACCAGAACAATCAAAAGTACGTGAACCTTCTGAACCGTAAACGTAACGGTCACCTAATTTTGACTTAGCAACACTGTATACTGAAGTAAATTGGGTATTAGTATCAGCGTGGGCTGTGTTGTTGTTACTTGCAGCGGCACCTGCAAATAGTAGTGAAGTAAACGCGACTGCGGTTATAGCAATTTTAGTAATCATTTTTTTCATCTCTCAAAATCCTCTCTCTTATAAAAAATCTCTCTCGTTTTTTTCTCTATCTCAATATATTTCATATGATAAGGGATTAATATTTCAAGAATGTAACAAAGTAGTTTCAAATTAATTAAAACTTTGCAATTTTAATGTAATCTTTATAATTTTAGTGTTTAATATTTACTGTACCCAATTAAAGTAATGAAAGGGTTCCAAATTTGTGGTAAATTTATTATGTAGATTACACGAAAGGAACCGTTGAAATGTCGGGCTTAAAGAAATTATTTCCCGAAAAAATAGACCTTAATCGTCTAATTTTTAAAATCGGGGAAGTCAGCAAGATGATGGACGTGTCAACACGTCAACTTCGTTACTGGGAACAAAAAGGTTACATTACCTCAATTAGAGACGATAAGAGTAGATCTCGCGTTTTTAATATGGAAAACTTAAATAAAGTAACATTAATTAAGCATTACTTAGATAAGGGATTCACCCTTACAGCTGCCAATGAGACAGCTTCTGAAAACATCGCTAAGATGCGCTATTTAAGAAGGTTTATGATGAATGCCTTTGAAGACGTTGAGACAATCGATGGTCAGCCAGTTGTCAACCTAGGTTACTTTAATGAAGAAAAAACTTCCATATTATATGCCGCAGTTGATGAGAATGACGAAATAAAATATCGTGTTGTCGATATAAAAAAGAAGGATAAATGATGAGAAAAAAGAAAATGAGTTTAACTAAGAAGATTGTCTGGTTAGTTGTAATTGTGATTGTATTATTTGGTGGATATAAGGTTGCAAAGCAAGTGCACAGTACAATCCGAGAAAACCAAATTCAAAAATCTGATCAACAAAGAATTGAAGAAGCACAAGAACAAGCTGCTAAGAAGCGTCATGAGTTTGCCGAAACAATCGCTAAACCAGCCGTTCAAGTATGGAACAAACAACACGTTGTGTTACCAAGTGTTGTGATTGCCCAAGCTATCCAAGAATCTAACTGGGGTCAATCAGAACTATACAAGAAGGCATACAACATCTTCGGTGTGAAGGGAACATACAAGGGAAAATCAATCCAATACTACACTGATGAATACGTAAGTAACGATACACCTGTAGCTAAGGGTGTTAAGGTTGTTCGTGAAGGTGACAAGAAGAAGATTTCAATTCCTGCTACTTTCAGAAAGTACCCAAGCGTCTATGATGCGGTTGAAAACCACAGTACTGTGACAGCACTTAACTTCATTAAGCAAAAAAATGTTATGAGCTATGAACAACAAGCTAAGATGCTACAAAAGAATGGTTACGCAACCGATCCTAACTACGCAAAGAACTTAATTGCATTGATTAAGCAATACAATTTAGCTAAGTACGATGATCAAATTAGTAAATAAAAAATTTAATAGTTAAAACTATATTTTCAAAAATTTATCTTATATAATAGTAGAAAAATAGAAGAGGAGACTTTAGGTGATACCATTATTAAGTAAATTATATGGTCCGTTTTTCGATTTGAATAACTGGCATAACGTAATCTTTTCGGAGGATGCATGGGTTGTTATTTTATCCCTAGTATTAATCGAATGTTTACTGTCAGTTGATAATGCGGTGGTTTTAGCCACGCAGGCTCAAGTTTTACCAACTAAGAAGGAACAAGAAGAATCATTATTCTATGGTCTTTGGGGTTCTTACATCTTTAGATTTATCATTATTGGATTAGGGGTATTTCTAATCCATATCTGGGAATTAAAGGTTGTTGGTGGATTATATCTTTTCTACTTAGTCTATGCGCACTTCGCTCATTCTGACAAACAGAAAAAATCCATGTTCAAGCAATCTGCCAACGAATCCAATCGTAAGCGTTTTTGGATGACAGTATTACAAATTGAATTTATGGATATTGTCTTCTCCGTTGATTCCGTATTAGCTGCTTTAGCAATTTCTGATAATCCAGTGATTGTATTACTAGGTGGATTAATCGGGATCCTATGTATGAGAGGAATTGCCGAAGTCATCATGTTAGTGATGAAGAAGGTACCAGAGTTAAAGACAATGGCATACTTCTTAATCGCAGTGATCGCTTTGAAGCTAATCCTTTCAATTCCAATGATTGATATTGAAATTGAACCACTTCACTTTGGTTTAATCGTATTGGTTACATTTATCGTAACCTTCATCATTCATTTTATTCGCAAAGCAAAGAGGTAATCTAATGGCAACAACAATCACAAGGGAAAATCTTGCACAAGAAACAGATAACAAGATAACCGTCATTGATTTCTGGGCACCATGGTGTGGTCCTTGTAAGATTATGGATCCAGTGCTTGAAGCAATGGAAGAAGAATTCGGTGACCGCATTCACTTTGGTAAGATGAACGTCGACAATAATGAAGACGTAGCAAAACAATACAAGGTGATGGGACTACCAAGCATCGTTTTATTTAAAAATGGTAAGGCAGTCGAAAAGGTGACTGGAGTATATCCAAAGGAAAAGATGGCGCATTATCTAAACCGTAAACTAGAAGAAATGTAAATTTTAGTTGACGGATTAAATCTGTAGTGCTAATCTTAATTTAATCAAATAAAGCAAAACAATTATTCCAAACTAAGTAACGAATTAGCTGGGTGTCAGGAAGTCGGTGGTTGCTGCGAACCGATCAGGCTAATCTCGATGAAATACATTGGATAGTGTCTACCCAAGAACGGCAACTAGAGTCGTTATTTCTAGAGAGTGAGTGACCACTACGTGTGGTTACTAATTTGGGTGGTACCACGGTAAAAATACAAATAAGTCGTCCCTGTTGTTTTAGACAACAGGGACTTTTTTTATGGAAAGAAGACGAGAAGATGAGAATTGCTAACTGCGGAGGATTAATCCGATATCAAAATGAATAAAAGACTACATATATAATAGAAGAAAAAATTAACGTTATTTTGAGGAGAGATATTATGCAAGAAGAAAAGAAACCGACAGTCACTCTGGCTGAGGGAATTATTATTTTAGTTGTAATGATGGCAATTATGTCATTCGGTGTTATTGGTTTAGGAATTTCACCAGAAGTACCAATCCTAACTGGAATTATGCTTTTGGTATTCTGGGGTCGTTTCAAAGGTTTCAAATGGGATGACATCGACGAAGGATTCATCACTGGAATTAAAAATGGAATTGTTCCATTATTTATCTTCCTGTTAATTGGTTCACTAATTGGTGTTTGGATTGCCTCAGGGGTAATTCCTTCGCTAATGGTTTTTGGTTTCCATTTGATTAACATCAACTGGTTTCTACCATCAATCTTTCTAGTATGTGCCTTAGTTGGTACATTCATCGGTAGTGCATTCACCGTTATTTCTACTTTAGGGATTGCTTTCATGGGAATCGGTATCACTATGGGCATGAACCCAGCCATGATTGCAGGTGCCGTTATCTCAGGTGCGGTCTTCGGTGATAAGTCATCACCACTATCCGCAACTGTTAACCTAGCTGCTGCGGTATCAGGCGCCGACTTGATTGCTCACATCAAGAACTTGATGTGGTCAACAATTCCTGCCATGATTGGTTCATTCATCATCTTCGTGTTCTTAAACCACAGTGATGGTAAGGCTAACCTATCAAACGTCGACAAAACAGTAAACGTATTGAACAGCAATTTCCACATTTCATTCTTAGCAATTATTCCAATCGCACTACTACTTATCTGTGCATGGAGTCATATTCCAACAATTCCTACATTATTCATTAACATCATTGTTTCAATCGGATTAATGGGAATCCAAGATCACAAGCTTTCACTACTAAAGATTAACGACCTAATCACTAGTGGTTTCGTATCAAAGACTGGTAACAAGTCAGTTGACCTTCTTCTATCAAGAGGGGGTATCAGTTCAATGATGGGAACTCTAGCATTGATTATGATTGCCTTAGCATTTGGTGGACTATTGATGCACCTAGGTATCATCGATGCCGTTGTTCAACCACTTACTAAGCATCTAAACAGTGACGCTAAGTTAATCATTGCCGTAATCTTTACAGCCATCGGGGTAAACGTCTTCGTTGGTGAACAATTCCTATCAGAAATTCTACCTGCAAACGCATTTAAGAAGGTCTTCCACCAAGCTGGGTTAGCACCAGTTGCACTAAGTCGTGCGATTGAAGATGGTGGTACCGTAATTAACTACTTGATTCCATGGGGTGTTGCCGGAGCATTTATTTCAGCAACATTAGGTGTGCCTGCAAGTCACTTTGCACCATTCCTATTCTTAAGTATCTTGTCACCAGTGTTCTCAATTCTAAGTGCAGTCACAGGAATTGCTATTAAGCACAATAAAGATTAACTAATGTTTAGAATAATTTAATACTATTAAGAAAA
The DNA here is from genome assembly GCF_026535805.1 of Lactobacillus sp. B3795. NCBI lineage: Bacteria > Bacillati > Bacillota > Bacilli > Lactobacillales > Lactobacillaceae > Lactobacillus > Lactobacillus sp. B3795. The sequence goes on along the minus strand of NZ_JAFNPE010000015.1, from coordinate 152,402 downwards.
AGTTAAAAAGCCTATCATAAAGCGATTTGTGGTAGGTTTTTTGTTTGCGTTTTTTACGTTGCACATCACTTCAAATGAAACATATTTGAGTGGTTTTGAAAAAAATCAAAATTTTTTTGCGAAAATTGATCAAAAAATGCCTATATATTGTACACGATTATTAAAACTAGAAAGCCGTGTTATTAGTCATTTTGTTCATTTATATTTCAACAAGTTACAGTAATGTTACTGTATTACAAACTAAGTAGTGAACGTAACATGTATGTAATACTCATGTAATATTAAGCAGATAGAATATGCATTCGTTGTTGAAAGACAACAAACGCAATTTTTTATTTTTTAATTTTATATAGGAGTGTTTCAGTTATTAGATATAAATTTCATGTTTTATTTCTTGTAATCGCAATCTCGTTCGCGGGATTACTTTCTATTTACCGAAATGCTACTGTAGATACCAACGCGAATACAGTAGTGACTGTGAAGTCTGGCGATACACTAGAAAACTTGTCAGATAAGTACAATGTTTTCATGTCTGTTTTAGAGCATGCTAATGGCAAGTATAGTGATGATGATTTATTAGCTGGCGATCAAATCGTGATTCCAGATAATAATAATGATGCAAAAGACGATAAGAAGGTTCAAAAGCAACACTCGACTAAGTCAAATAAACATCATTCTACTTCTAAGAAACAAAATCAATCACAATCCAGTGCTCAATCAGAATGGAACAAAGCAAATGCCGAAGCAAAGGCATGGATTTCTTTCCATGAATCTACCGATTCATACACCGCACAAAACGGTCGTTACTATGGTAGATATCAATTAGATAGTAGTTACCTTAACGGTGATTACTCACCAGCTAATCAAGAACGTGTCGCAGAACAATATGTTGCTAACCGATATGGTTCTTGGGTAAACGCCAAACAACATTGGGTTGCCAATAACTGGTATTAAAAAGAGACGTTGAAAGTTTTACTTTCAACGCCTTTTTTTTATCCATTTTTTGATCAATTTGGAATTTGTAATCCCTTTTTGAGAAGTTTTTTTGGTACTTTTTTGCCAGATTAGAAACGATTTTAGAATAATTTAAGCTGTATGTAACGTTTAAAATGGCTCAACGACGGGCGTAATGCTACTTTTGATGTCATATTGTTACAGCGTAACGACAATGTTACGAAAAAGCCAAATCTTTTAACGTGCATGATATAGGCATGTAATGGATACGATGTAGTATATATCACAGTTAATCAAATCGATTAACACTTTCGACGATACAGAAATACAGAATTATAGATTTTTATAGGAGTGAATTATTATCGTTAAATTAAATAGTATGAAGTCAATGTTATTTGCTACTGCCGCAGTAGCTGGATTATTTGTAGCTGGTGGTGCTAACGCCAACGCAGATCAAACTGCTAACGCATCTGCACAACAACCACAACAACAAGCTAAGGCAACAGTTAATAAGACTGTGACTGTTCAAAGTGGTGATACTCTATGGGGATTATCACAAAAATACAACGTTTCATTAAGTTCACTTAGAGCAGTTAACAACCGTGTTAACACAGACTTAATCTACGTAGGTGAAAAACTAACTTTACCTTCAAGTGCAACTGTATCTACTGATCAAAACACTGTTGCTTCAACAACAACTAACCAAAGTACTACTAACCAACAATCAGTAGCCCAAACTCAACAACAAGCACAAACACAAACTCAAAGCACAACCAACTACAGTCAACCACAAGCTCAAACACAAAGCTCAAGCAACTACAGTCAATCACAAACTCAAAGCACAACTAACTACAGCCAATCACAAAGCTCAAGCTACACTGGCTCAAACAGTTCTGCTAAGGATTGGATTGCTAACCGTGAATCTGGTGGTTCATACACTGCCTCAAACGGTCAATACTATGGTAAGTACCAACTAGGTGCTGCTATGCTACACGGTGACTACTCAGCTGCTAACCAAGAAAGAGTTGCTGACCAATATGTTGCTGCCCGTTACGGTTCATGGGATAACGCTAAGTCATTCTGGTTACAACACGGTTGGTACTAAGATCTTAGCCGATTTATTCAATCGATATTTATATCTACAAAAAGACGCCTTTACTGGCGTCTTTTTTTATTGCCTGACAAAGCTTTCATGACAGGGTTATTGAATTTGTTTTTATAAAAACATTAAATAATGGCTTGTTATATTTTTTAAGTATGATATATTATAAACAACATAAAAAGAGATTCGCCTTTAAGTATTGACCAGAGAGTCAGACAAGGCCTATGCGTAGAAACTATACGCCATCAGTGTAAACAACAGACATTGAGGGACTTTTCTGACACGGTCAGGGAAGTCCTTTTTTATTATCTTGGTTTCAATTAAGCAACTCCAGAGAGGGTGCATTGGAATATACGCAATCAGACCATTCCAAGCACCCACTCCATCGAGTTGGGTGCTTTTTTAGGAGGATGGATACATGCAAACACACTTTTTAGATCTTAATCAGTTAAATGATGACGAAATCATGGGACTAATCAAGCTAGCCATTCAATACCGTGACGGCAAACTAGTACAGCTAAAGCGTCCGGTCTACTTCGCTAACATGTTCTATGAAAACAGTACGCGAACTCACACATCGTTTGAAATGGCTGAACGAAAGTTAGGCATCACACCAATTAACATCGACCCTAAGAATAGTTCGGTGCAAAAGGGTGAAACCTTATCAGATACAGTCAAAACGTTACAAGCCATCGGTACCGACGGGGTGGTCATCAGACATAAGACCACCGGATGGTACGAACCACTCATCGACGACGAAAGAATCCACACATCATTGGTTAACGCCGGTGACGGTAGCGGACAACATCCATCACAAAGTTTGCTAGATTTACTTACCATCTACGACGAGTTCAAGAAGTTCAAGGGTTTAAAGATTGCCATCGTCGGTGACTTGCTTCACTCCAGAGTCGCAAGATCAAACGCTGAAATCTTGAAACGACTTGGCGCCAAGCTATACTTCGCTGGACCAGATGAATGGTACCCAAGTGACTTCGACAACTTCGGTGAGTTTACCAACATCGATACCATCGTCGGAAAAGTCGACGTCATGATGATGCTAAGGGTGCAATTAGAAAGACTAAACGAAGATGCGCGTGAAAGTTTTACCGCCGTCGAATACGCCAACATCTTTGGCCTAACCGAAGAACGCGGCAACAAGATGAAGAAGAAAGCCATCATTATGCATCCGGCACCGGTCAATCGCAACATCGAAATTGCCGACGCACTTGTCGAAGCACCACAATCTCGAATCTTTCGACAAATGCAAAACGGGGTGTTCGCCAGAATGGCCATCCTAACATCAATCCTAAAGAGTAAAGACCTAATTGCGGAGGACGAATATGAAGACATTAATTAAGAACGTGTATGTAGACAACCAATTACAATCCATCCTAATCGAAGATAATAAAATCAAGGCCATCGGGACCAACCTAGGCGACAAGTTCAATCAAGTGATTGACGGAAATGGTGCAACTGCACTGCCTGGACTAGTCGACGTCCACGTCCACTTCAGAGATCCGGGACTAACCTACAAGGAAACCACAGAGACCGGAAGTAAGGCCTCAGCGCACGGTGGTTTCACCAGCGTCTGTGTGATGCCAAATGTCAAACCGGTCGTGGACACACCACACGAGTTACAAGAACAATTAAGTCTAAACCAACGCGAGAGTGTTGTGCATGCCTACCAATACGCAGCAATCTCCAAACAATTAATCGCATACAAGCCAACCGATTTCACTCAAATGGCTGAGATGGGCGCAATCGCCTTTACCAACGACGGCCACGGAGTCCAAAACGCTGAAACAATGTATTTAGCCATGAAGGAAGCTCAAAAGTTAAACAAACCATTGGTTGCCCACGTCGAAGACGACTCACTAATCAATGGTGGGGTAATGAACGCAGGTGCCAAGGCTGACGAATTAGGACTTCCAGGGATGTCACCACTTTCAGAATCATCACAACTAGCCAGAGACTTAGTCCTAGCTAAGGACACCGGCGTCCACTACCATGTTGCTCATATCTCAACTAAGGAATCAGTCGAATTAGTCAGAATGGCTAAACAACGCGGGGTCAACGTTACCGCCGAGGTTTCACCGCATCATCTACTACTAGATGACTCAATGATTGAGAGTGACAACCCAATGATGAAGATGAACCCACCGCTAAGAAATCCAGAAGACAGACACGCATTAATCGCTGGTCTAATGGACGGCACAATCGATATGGTAGCAACCGACCATGCGCCACACAGTGAGAAGGAAAAATCAGGATCCATGAAAAATGCCGCATTCGGAATTGTCGGTATCGAAACAGCATTCAGCCTAATGTACACCAGCTTTGTTAAATCAGGATTGGTTGACCTAAAGACATTAGTGAAATGGATGAGTAAGAATCCAGCTGACATCTTCCACTTACCTGCGGGTAGGTTAGAAGAGGGCCAACCAGCTGACTTAACCTTGATGGACCTAAATGATGAATATGAAATCGACGCCAATGACTTCTTGTCAAAAGGTAAGAACTCACCGTTCATCGGTCAAAAGGTATATGGAAAGACAAAACTAACATTAGTAGACGGCAACGTCGCATATCAAGATGGGAGCGTGGAATAGATGCAAGCACGATACTTAGTATTAAAGAATGGCTCAACTTACGAAGGAATCGGATTTGGTTCCAAGAAGGTAGTTCACGGTGAATTGGTATTCTCAACAGGGATGACCGGTTACCAAGAAAGCATGACCGATGCAAGTTACGATGGTCAAATGCTAGTGTTTACCTACCCACTAATCGGAAATTACGGAGTGAACAGAGATGACATGGAAAGCTTGCATCCATCAGTTGCAGCCATCGTCGTAAACGAAATTGCTAGACTGGTTGGAAACTGGCGTAGCAACATGACACTAACTCAATACGCTGAACTAGAAGACCTTCCAGGAATTTCACAAATCGATACTAGAGCACTAACCCAAGAATTAAGAGACGAAGGTTCAATGGAAGCTGTTATCGTCGATGACTTAAAACCAGAAACAATAAAAGCAGCATTTGACCAACCACTAGAAAGCACATCAGCACAAAGCGCTTCAACTAGCAGCGTCTACCAAGCACCTAATACTGGTTTGCGTGTCGCTCTAATCGACTTTGGACTAAAGGACTCCATCCTACGTTCACTAGCGCAACGTAACTTAAACGTGACAGTCTTCCCATCAACCAGTACTGCGGAAGAAATTCTAGCTAGTCATCCAGATGGCATTCTACTATCAAACGGACCTGGGGATCCAAAGGAACTAGAATACGTTCTACCAGTCATTCGCGAACTAGAAGAACAACTACCAATCCTAGGAATTTGTCTAGGTCACCAACTATTCGCTTTAGCCAACGGTGCTAACACCTACAAGATGAAGTTTGGCCACCGTGGTTTCAACCACGCGATTGCAGAAGCCGGTAAGGAACAAACTTACTTCACTTCCCAAAACCATGGATACGCGGTGGACGCTGAATCAATTCCATCAACTGAACTAGAAATTACCCAAACAGAAATCAACGACGGAACTGTCGAAGGAGTGCGTTTGAAGAATCGACCAGCATTCTCAGTCCAATATCATCCAGACGCATCACCTGGACCACATGATGCTGAATACGTCTTTGACGACTTTGTAAAAGCAATGCAAGACAACCAGAAAGCGGGGATTTAAGATGGCAAAACGAACTGACATTAACAAGATTTTAGTAATTGGATCCGGACCAATCATCATCGGGCAAGCTGCTGAATTTGACTACTCAGGCTCTCAAGCTTGCCTAGCCTTGAAGGAAGAAGGATACGAAGTAATCCTAATCAACTCCAACCCAGCAACCATCATGACCGACACCACCATCGCCGACAAGATTTTCGTCGAACCAATCACATTGGAATTCATCAGTAAAATCATCCGCCAAGAATTACCCGATGCAATTCTACCAACATTGGGTGGTCAAACTGGTTTGAACATGGCCAAGGACCTAGCCGACAGTAATATCCTAAACGAATACAACGTCGAACTACTGGGTACCAAGCTAGACGCCATCGAAGAAGCAGAAGACAGACTTCGTTTCAAAAACCTAATGGAAGAAATCGGTGAACCAGTTCCCGAATCAAAAACGGTCGAAAACATGGAAGACGCGATTGCATTCGCCAACGAAATCGGATTTCCACTAGCCATTCGTCCAGCCTACACACTAGGGGGAACCGGTGGTGGATTCGCTCACAACATGGCCGAATTCGAAGAAATCATGGAAAACGGACTACGTCTATCACCAATCAGCCAAGTCCTAGTGGAACGCTCAATCGCTGGATACAAGGAAATCGAAATGGAAGTAATGAGAGACCAAATCGATAACGCCATGATTGTCTGCTCGATGGAAAACGTCGACCCAGTCGGGGTGCATACCGGAGACTCAATCGTTGCCGCACCGGTCCAAACACTATCCGACCGTGAATACGAAATGCTACGTGACGCCGCATTGAAGATTATCAGAGCCCTTCATATCGAAGGGGGATGTAACGTGCAAATGGCACTAAGCCCAACTTCAATGAAGTACTACATCATCGAAGTTAACCCCCGTGTCTCACGTTCATCAGCACTAGCATCAAAGGCGACCGGATACCCAATCGCAAAGATTGCCGCAAAGATTGCGGTCGGTATCAATCTAAACGAAATCAAGAACCCGGTAACTCAAATCACACTAGCTCAATTCGAACCAGCCTTGGATTACGTCGTAACCAAGATACCACGCTGGCCATTCGATAAGTTCCCACAAGCGGATAACCACCTAGGAACACAAATGAAGGCTACCGGTGAAGCCATGGCCATCGGTCGAAACTTCGAAGAGTCTTTATTAAAGTCAGTTCGTTCTTTGGAAATCGACCAACGCTACTTTGACCCAGCCGAATACGAAGGTGTCGACACAGCCGATATGCTTCAAGCAATTGAAGACCCAACCGACGATCGACTATTCATGATTGCCGAACTAATCAGAAGAGGGGCTACCATTGAACAAATCAATGCTCGCACCCAAATCAACTTATTCTTCTTAGATAAAATTCAACACATCGTAGAAATTGAAACAGAGTTAGCAACCGACCAATCACTTCCAATGTTGAAGATGGCCAAGCGCTACGGTTTCTCAGACGAATGGATTGCTAAAATTTGGAACACCGACGAAAATTCAGTTCGTCAAATGCGTAAGGACAATAACATCACACCAGTCTACAAGATGGTTGATACATCAGCCGGTGAAATCAAGGCGGCCACTCCATACTTCTACAGCACATGGGGCCAACACAGTGAATCAGAAGTATCAGACAAGAAATCAGTCTTAGTCCTAGGTTCTGGACCAATTAGAATCGGTCAAGGAGTTGAATTCGATTACGCCACGGTTCACGGTGTGCAAACTCTTCAACAGTTGGGCTATGAAGCCATCATCATGAACTCCAACCCAGAAACAGTTTCAACCGACTTCTCAATGTCAGACAAGTTATACTTCGAACCACTAACTATCGAAGACGTGCTAAACGTGATTGACATTGAAAAACCAGAAGGAGTGATCGTCCAATTCGGCGGTCAAACTGCGATTAACCTGGCAGAACCACTACACGAAGCGGGCGTGAAGGTATTAGGAACAACCGTGGAAGACATCAACCGCGCCGAGGATCGTCACGACTTCGACCAAGTCATCAAACAATTGAAACTACCACAACCACAAGGTGACACCGCCACAAACATCGATGAAGCGCTAAAGATTGCTAACCAAATCGGCTACCCAGTCATGATTAGACCTTCATACGTACTAGGTGGAAAGGCAATGGAAATCGTCCATGACGACGAAGAACTACACCGTTACATGACTAAGGCGGTCCACGCATCTAACGACCATCCAGTCCTAATCGACCAATACCTACTGGGTTCAGAAGCCGAAGTGGATGTCGTATCAGACGGAGAAACTGTGGTCATTCCTGGAATTCTAGAACACATCGAAAGAGCCGGAATTCACTCAGGGGACTCAATGGGAGTATACCCACCACAAATCATGTCACAAACTGTCCAAGACCAAATCGAGACTGCGGCGGTTGAACTAGCCAAGGCGCTAAACACCAAGGGGTTGATGAACGTCCAATTCGTTATCAAAGACGACGTGGCATACGTCATCGAAGTTAACCCAAGGGCTTCCAGAACAGTACCATTCATGTCTAAGGTGGCTCACGTCCCAATGGCTGACCTTGCAACTCGTATCATGGCCGGTGAAAAACTATCCGACCTAGGCTACAAGTCTGGGGTAGTGACACCAGCCAACCGCATTAGCGTGAAATCACCAGTGTTTAGTTTCTCAAAACTACCACTAGTCGATAACACACTAGGCCCTGAAATGAAGTCCACCGGTGAAGCAATGGGATCAGACACCAGCTACGCCAAGGCACTATACAAGTCATTCATCGCATCAGGAATTACCATTCCAACATCAGGCAACGTCTTATTCACTGTCTGCGACGAAGACAAGCAAGAAGCATTAGAACTAGCCAAACGTTTCAGAAGATTAGGGTTCCAAATTAAAGCGACTGAAAACACTCATCGTTTCTTCCAAGAAAATGGTTTAGACAACGCCTTAATCCACAAGTTCTCAGAAGACGATGATAATAACCCGGTCAGCGAATTAAACAAGCAACACCTAAAACTAGTCGTTAACACCATTGATTCAACCGAAGCAACCTTTGATGATGAAGCACAAATCAGAGCCGCAGCGATTGAAAATGCGGTGCCATTGTTCACCGCATTAGACACTGTTGCATCATTGTTAACAGTACTAGAAGATCAAACACTAACCGTCAACGCACTTTAGGAGGAATTCAAATGTCAGTAGACTTATCAGCACAAATCGCCAACATGTCAGTAAAGAACCTATTTTTAAACGCGTCAGGAATTCATTGTCAGACCGAACAAGAACTAGACGAACTAATGAACGAACCGGTATCAGGTGCCATGGTAACCAAGAGTATGACTCCAAAGAGTCGCTTTGGAAATCCATTGCCTCGATACTACCGTCTAGCAAACGGCTCCATTAACTCAATGGGTCTACCTAACCAAGGGTTCGATTACTACATGGATTACTTGAAGAATCACGACCAAAAAAAGCCAATCATCGTATCAGTGGCAGGGATGTCAAAGGAAGAAGACTTGGAGATGCTACACCAACTTCAAGATAACGATGACTACCAAGGTTTGACCGAGTTGAACCTATCTTGTCCAAACGTGATTGGTAAACCTCAAATGGCATATGATTTTGCAGCTGCTGATGACTTACTACACGAAGTATTCAGTTTCTACAAGAAACCACTAGGCATTAAGTTGCCACCTTACTTCGATTTAGTTCACTTCGACATGATTGCCGAAGTATTGAACAAGTATCCATTAAGCCACGTGAATACCATTAACTCAGTGGGAAATGGACTATGGATTGATACCAACTCAGAAACCGTCGTATTAAAACCAAAAGGTGGCTTTGGGGGCGTCGGAGGATCAATGGTCCTACCAACTGCCTTAGCCAATGTCCGCGGCTTACGTCAACGTCTAAACGATGACATTAAGATTATTGGTACCGGTGGAGTTACCAACGGACGAGACGCTTTCGCACACATCTTATGCGGTGCTGAGATGGTTTCAATCGGGACTCAACTATACGAAGAAGGGCTACAAACTTTCGAACGTGTCACAAGAGAGTTAACTGACATTATGGAAGCTAAGGGATACGCATCACTAGATGATTTCCGCGGCAAACTAAAGGTAATTGAAGACTAGCCAAAAAAGAGACTGGGAATAATCAGTCTTTTTTTATTTAAAAATTGGTAATGCTTGAACCTCAAATGACGAAACTTTTGGTTTTTATGGTACGATAAAACTATAAAATAACGAGTGAGGAATCATCATGAGAAAGAAATTATATACAGCTACATGGGTATTGCTACTTGTAGTTGGAATTTTTCTAGTTAGTCTACCATTTCTAGAAAACTCAGCCATTCAACATTTGATTAGCAGTGAAATGAACGGTAAGATCGTTCAACAAGATAAAAGCAAGAAGGCCAACTTTGACTTTTCAAAGATTGAAAGCGTTAGTGCTTCTTCAATCTCAAAGGCCATCTTTAGTCATAAACACACAATGATTGGTAAGATTTCTATTCCATCAGTTTCAATCAACTTACCAGTCTACTATGGTTTGGATAACGAAGAATTATTGTCAGGGGTCGGAACTATGAAACCCAACCAACAATTAGGTAAGGGTAACTATGCGATTGCCGGACATCACATGAACAACGAAAAGATTTTGTTTGGCCCATTACACAAGGTGGTTGAAGGGGATGCCATTTACATCACCAACGGTAAAAAAGTATACAAGTATGAAGTCAGCTCAGTCTCTGTGATTGATCAATACGATACCCAATACATCACCAAGAAGTACAAGAAACCAACATTAACGTTGATTACCTGTGCTAGTGGGACACCAAATGAACCAAACCGTACAATGGTAAGAGCTAAACTAAGCTCAATTACCGACTTAACGGATAAGACAGCTAAATACTTTAAGTAAAAAAGAGGACTGTGATAGTCCTCTTTTTACTTTGTGTCTACTTATGTTAAGAAAGTGAAAAAATTGATAAGAAAACATTAAGTTTTAATGTAATTTTAATTTTATTTTTTAGAATGACTATAATTGAATGAAGATAAAGTTTATTGACTCAGGGGTGTTAACAATGAAATATAACAAGAAAAATAATTATGAATACAGTAATAAAAAAGTAATGCGCAAAGTAAAAAAGAACTGGGTCGTAGTATCCATCGTGACAGTCGGTTTGCTTGGAACCGGAGCATATGTCCAAAGTAACGTAAACAATGTTCATGCTGATACTGCTTCTGCAACTCAGGTGCAAACAGGTAAGTGGGGAGATGCTAATGTTACCTTAAGTAGTGACGGTGTCTTAACAGTTTCATCTGGTGATACCGTTGCGACATTAGGAACATTCCCATTTGACAAATCAAGTGTAAAGAAGATTGTCTTTTTAAACACGGTGAAATTACCAAGTGTATCAGGTAGATTGTTAGGTGATTTTAATAACCTAACTGAATTTGTTGGCCTAGATAAAGTTGATGCTAGTCAACTATCTATCGCAAGTGGATTATTTGTTGAAGATCATAACTTACAATCCATTGATGTAAGCAGTTGGAAAACACCAAACTTAACTAATGCTTTTGAAATGTTTGCAGGTGATCACCGCGTCACAGACATTAATGTTACTGGTCTAGACACCAGCAATGTAACCGATATGTCAGAAATGTTTGCTCATGACTACAATCTTACAAATCTTGTCGGTGTTAATACTTTTAATACTGAAAAAGTAACAAATCTTAACTACTTTTTAGGATGGGCAACATCATTAAAGAGTATCGATTTATCTAACTTTAAAACACCTAATTTATCTTCAATGGTATATATGTTTATTAACACTCCTCAATTAACTAGTGTTAATATTGCTAACTTGGACACCCGTAATATTAATGGTGTAAGTCAAGCTTTTGCTTTTATACCAGGAGGAAATGACGATGGATATCCATACAATGATAAACAGGATTTAGTTAAAAGTAATCTTCAATCCATCATTATTGGACCTAATTACGACCCATCTAAGGTTCAATTCGATAGTGCAGTCGGAAATGTTAATCTATATAAATTAAATCAAGATGGAACATTGAGTATAAATGGTGAACCTAGCAAAGATTGGGGAGCTGCAGTAGTTAAGATTGTTAATGGTAATGCCAATGGGCAAACATTATCTCCTGCTGTCGTCGCTCAAGGTGTGGTGAATACCCCTATTAGTATTCCGGTTCCTGCAGGATACGGTGTCCTAAATGATAATGATAACGTTATTAATTTAAAACAAGGTGATAACGGTCAAATTGAAGTGAAGGTATACAAACAATTAAATGGAACTATTAACCTAGTTGATCAAAATAACGACGCAACTGTTGTTTCTAAAGATTTTAATGTTCTAGATACACAAGCTGTTAATGTAAGTGCATTATTACCATCTGGCTATCGTTTAGTAAATGATAAGGAAGCTACACTAGTACCAACTGATGGTACTCAAACATACAAAGTATTGATTGCCAAAGAAACTAATTCACAATCAAGTTCTTCATCAAGCAGTGCACAAAGCTCAAATGCCTCAAGTGCAGAACAAAGCAGTGCGCAAAGTTCCAGCGCAACAAGTGCCGAACACAGTAGTGCACAAAGCTCCAGTGTTTCAAGTGCTGAACAAAGCAGTGCGCAAAGTTCAAGCGCAACAAGTACAGAACAAAGCAGTGCGCAAAGTTCAAGTGCCTCAAGTGCCGAACAAAGTAGTGCGCAAAGTTCAAGTGCCTCAAGTGCCGAACAAAGCAGTGCACAAAGTTCCAGCGCAACAAGTACAGAACAAAGCAGTGCTCAAAATTCTAGCGTCTCAAGTTCAGAACAAAGCAGTGCGCAAAGTTCCAGCGTTTCAAGCGCAGAACAAAGCAGTGCCCAAAGTTCAAGTGTCTCAAGTGCTGAACACAGTAGTGCGCAAAGTTCAAGTGCCACAAGCGCAGAACACAGCAGTGCCCAAAGCTCCAGTGCCACAAGCACAGAACACAGCAGTGCTCAAAGTTCAAGTGTCTCAAGTGCTGAACATAGTAGTGCACAAAGTTCTAGCGTCTCAAGTTCCGAACAAAGCAGCGCACAAAGTTCAAGTGCCACAAGCACAGAACAAAGCAGTGCAGAAAGTTCAAGTGCCACAAGCACAGAACAAAGCAGCGCGCAAAGCTCAAGTGCCACAAGCACAGAACAAAGCAGTGCAGAAAGTTCAAGCGCAACAAGCACAGAACAAAGCAGCGCGCAAAGTTCAAGTGCTTCAAGTTCAGTAGCGAAGGTACCAAGCTCAAACAAAAACAACGCTGCAAACCCTGTTAAGACAAAAGATAAGAACAGTAAAAAGACAACAAACCAAAAGCTTAACAACAAGAAAATGAATGTTGATAAGACACAAAAAGATAAATTGCCACAAACTGGTGATGAAGGTACCAAATCCTACCAAGTAATGGGGCTATTAATGTTAATTTCATCTTTTGCTTTAGCTTTATTTAGACGTAAAAGAAATGAAAAATAATAAGTAACCAAAAAAGCCAACTCGAAAGAGTTGGCTTTTTTATTTTTGATTATATTTAAACGCAAGTTCATTAGGATCAGTTAATGTTTACTGATATTTAACCATAGTTAAGTTTAAGTAAAAAAAGAACAAGAAGGGTTTGGAAATACTGACTTTACGTTTATAGTAACCATATAAACATTATATGCAAAATATTAATTTTATATAATATATTATTAATGTTCATTTGGTAGAGTTATTAATATCATTTACAAGGAGTATGAAGATGAAAAGCGATAATTATTATAATGTCAGCTTGATGGAAGGTGAACATGTAAGAGAGATTCGTATTTTTGAAAAAGTTAAACCGAAAGGTAAGAAAGTAAAGAGACTACATATCACAAAGAAATCTGGCAATAAAAAAACAAACATGGAAAGTAGAACAAAAAGTAACCATAGAGCTAAGAAGAAAATAATTGGATTGATTCAAAATAATTTTCTAAATACTAAATTTAGCTTTATTACGTTAACTTTTAGATATAATTTGGAAGATGTTAGTATGGCCAATGAAATATTAGCTAAATACATAAGAAAAATAAGAAAGATAAGTAAAGAAGAGTTTAAATACATATGTGTAATGGAATTCCAAAAAAGAGGAGCAATCCATTATCATTTAATTTCCAATTTATACAAGCCGGATTACAAAAAAATTCACGAGTATTGGGCTTCCATAATTAAAAAAGACGAAAGAATAAAAGATGATGGTGGATCTGTAAGAGTAGAAAATATAAGTAATAATGATGATGCTATGAGGATTTCATCCTACATTAGCAAATATATGACCAAATCTCTGGGGAAGGAATCGCTATTTGGTAAGAAGTGCTATTCCACATCTAAAAATCTAAGTAGATTGAAACCATCCAATATGCTTATTGATAATGCCTTTAATAACGAAAATGAAATTAATCGATTAATTGATAACAATCAAATTATTAGTCGTGCAGAATATACCGATGCATATAGTGGAAAAAGGATTAAGTATTACTCACTTGCTAAATAGTTCTATTAATATTTAATATAAAACTCACTTACCGACTTCTTCATCCTCAAAGCTTTACTGCAGATGCGAGAGCATCTGTGGATGGTTTTGACTTTAATCAAGTCTTTTCCGGGCGTCGGCTCGACGCCACTTCGAATATCATTTAAGTAAGTGAAAATATTCTTGGTCATAATTAATAGATGTTTTGAAAACATGAAAAATGTAACTATCAAAAAAGTCATGCTTTTATCTAATCCAATGAATAGACATAAGGATGACAAGTTTGAAATAATTTCAATGTTATTTATGTTTAGTAAATTCTTTGCAGCTTTCATGAATAAATCCTCCATATCATTTCTTATAAATTTTTTGAGATACTAGAAACACAAGAACAATGACCGCTAGGCTATTGCCAACACTTCTTTCAGAAGCGAAGAAGTCCCAAATGGAAAGTAGGTTCACAAACAAATCGAACCAATCTGACCACTTTGTAGAGATATACTTGTTTCAATTAACACTTAGCAACAAAAAAAGACCAACTCTCCTGAGTTGGTCTTTTTACATATAAATCCTATGATTCATCAATGCTGTCTAGTAGAACGTAGTTAACTTTACGTAGTGACATTAAGTCTTTTCCACCAGCGTATGAGATTGATGATTGTAAATCTTCTTTCATTTCTAAAAGGGTGTCTTCAATGTTTCCCTTGAATGGGATTAACAATTGACGACCTTCAACGTTGTGGTGTTCACCTTTTTGTTTGGCAGAAGCTGAACCCCAGTATTGTTTGAATTTCTTACCATTCTTTTCGACGATTTCACCAGGTGATTGCACGTGACCAGCGAAAACTGAACCAATCATCATCATGGTTGCACCGAAACGAATTGACTTAGCAAGATCACCGTTAGTACGGATACCACCATCAGCAATCATTGGCTTAGTAGCAGCCTTTGAGCACCACTTAAGTGCTGAAAGTTGCCAACCACCAGTACCGAAACCAGTCTTGTACTTAGTGATACATGCTTTACCAGGTCCAATCCCAATCTTAGTAGCGTCAGCACCGGCGTTTTCGATTTCACGAACAGCGTCAGGAGTACCTAGATTACCTACGATTAGGAAAGTTTCTGGAATTTCTTTTTTGATGTATTTAATCATCTTGATAACGAAGTCTGAGTGACCATGAGCCACATCAATAGTAGTGTATTCAGGGACAGCGTCAGCGGCTTTTAATTCATCGATAAAGTCGTATTCAGCATCCTTGATACCAACACTAATTGAAGCAAATAAACCTTTTTTGTGCATGTTTTGAACAAATTCTAGACGTTGTTCCGGTTGGAATCTGTGCATTACGTAGAAGTAGTCATGTTGAGCCATCCAAGTAGCTAGATTTTCATCCATAACTGTTTCCATGTTTGCGGGAACAACTGGTAGTTGGAATTTATGTGGGCCGAATTGAACTGAAGTATCAGCTTCACTACGGCTCTTGATTATACATTTTTCAGGTAATAATTGGACATTGTGGTAATCAAAAGTTCTCATTATAATGACCTCACTTTATTTATGATCTTCCCATACGTTTTTCAAAATGTTAGTAGCTTCACGGTCTGGACCAACGGCGAAAGTACATAGTTCAACGCCAGTTAGTTCAGAAACACGTTTTAGATAATTTTGTGCGTTAGCGGGTAGTTCTTCGACAGTCTTGCACTTAGTAATGTCTTCTTCCCAGCCAGGTAGGTCTTCAAAGACAGGTTCGCACTTATCTAGGAAGTCTAGGTTAGCAGGGTAGTACTTGATTAATTCGCCATTGTATTTGTAACCAGTACAGATACGAACGGTGTCAAAACCAGAAAGTACATCTAGACAGTTAAGTGATAGGTGGGTGATACCAGAAGTACGAACGGCATGTTGTAGGACAACGGCATCTAACCAACCAATACGACGAGGACGCTTAGTAACAACCCCATATTCATGAGCGACTTCACGGATACGATCAGCGCGTTCATCGAATAATTCGGTTGGGAAAGGTCCATCACCAACACGTGATGTGTAGGCTTTACATACACCGACGACTGAGTTGATACGGTTAGGACCGATACCAGTACCAGTGGCTGCGTTTCCGGCAGTAGGGTTAGATGAAGTAACGTATGGATAAGTTCCATGGTCAATATCTAACATTGCGCCTTGGGCACCTTCAAATAGTACTTTTTTGTCGTTATCTAAAGCTTCATTAATTAGTAGAGAAGTGTCAGTAACGAATGGTGCAATCTTCTTAGCGTATGCACTGTACTTAGTAAAGATTTCATCGAAGTCAAAACCAGGTTGGTCGTATAGTTTTTCTAAGATGTTGTTTTTAATGTTTAATGCTTGGTGTAACTTGTCAGCAAAGGTATGTTCGTCAATCAAGTCGGCGATACGAATACCGATACGTTCTAGTTTATCCATATAAGCAGGTCCGATTCCCTTGTGGGTGGTACCTAATTTATGTTCTTTTTGTTCTTCTTGTAATTTATCAAACAAGATGTGGTATGGCATGATTACTTGGGCTCTGTTTGAGATACGTAGTCCAGAATAATCAAAACCATTTTCTTCTAAGTAGTCCATTTCAGAAATTAAAGTTTCTGGATTAACTACAACTCCGTTTCCGATGATACTTAGCTTATCGGAATAGAAGATTCCGGATGGAATTAAACGGCAGTGAAATTCCTTGTTGTCAATAACGATGGTATGGCCGGCGTTGTCTCCGCCAGAATATCTTACGATCATATCAGCATCTTGACTTAGAAAGTCGGTAATTTTACCCTTTCCTTCGTCGCCCCATTGGCTACCTATAATAACGATTGATGACATCAAGTTCACCTCATATATTTCTTTAAGTATTGAGGAGTATATTTCAACACTCCAGGAAAGATTTTACCATGCTGGAAAAATTAATCAAGAACTATTTGTATAAATGAGAAAATAATGTTCGGAAAATAAATAAAAAACGAACAATAAGTATAATTAATTTTAAGATAATAGTGAAAAAGCGAATTTTATATGTTAATATTAAAGCAAGATATTCGAAAGGATGGATTGTGATGATTGATCGTTATACCAGACCAGAAATGGGAAATGTATGGTCTAAATATAATCAATACGCCTCATGGCTAGCTGTGGAGGTTGCTGTTGACGAAGCTTGGGCTAAGTTAGGAGAAATTCCTGCTGAAGATTTAGCTAAGATTCAAAAGAACGCTACCTTTGATGAAAAAGAAATTGAAGAAATTGAAAAGACTACCCATCATGATGTCGTAGCATTTACTCGTGATGTTTCAAGATACTTAGGTGATGAAAGTAAATGGATTCACTTCGGTATGACCAGTACAGATATCGTTGATACTGCCCAAGGTTACCGTTTGAAACAAGCTAACAACATTATTCGTAAAGATATCGAAGAAATTATCGAAACTATCGGTAACAAGGCCCTTAAGTACAAAGATACTGTTATCATGGGAAGAACTCACGGTGTGCAAGCTGAACCAACTACCTTTGGTTTGAAGTTACTTCGTTGGTATGAAGAAATGAAACGTAACTTGGAACGTTTCAACATGGCATCAAAGGATGTTGAAGCAGGTAAGATTTCGGGTGCCGTTGGTACTTTCGCTAACGTTGATCCATACGTTGAACAATACGTATGTCAAAAGTTAGGTATCCGTGCCCAATCAGTAGCCAGCCAAGTGCTACCACGTGATTTACATGCTAACTACATTGCATGTCTTGGCGTGATTGCTACTAGTTTAGAAGAATTTGCTACCGAAGTTCGTGGACTACAACGTTCAGAAATTCATGAAGTCGAAGAACACTTTGCTAAGGGTCAAAAGGGTTCATCAGCAATGCCACACAAGAGAAACCCAATTGGTTCAGAAAACATCTGTGGATTAGCTCGTGTAATGAGGGGACATGTTGTTACTGCAATGGAAAATGTTGCATTATGGCATGAACGAGACATTTCCCACTCATCGGCAGAACGTGTTATCTTGCCAGATTCTACTATCTTAATCGACTACATGTTGCACCGTTTCAACAATATTGTTCGCGATCTAGATGTATTCGAAGAAAGAATGCTAAGTAACCTAAACATTACTAATGGTCTAATCTACTCACAACGTGTAATGTTGAAGTTAGTTGAAGCAGGGATGACTAGAGAAGCTGCTTACGACACAGTTCAACCACTTACTGCAATTGCTTGGGATGAAAATAAACAATTCAAGCCATTGGTTGAAGCCAGTGAAACAATTAACGAAAAACTTTCAAAAGAAGACATTGATGATGCCTTTGATTATCACTATCACATCCGCCACGTCGATGAAATTTTCAAACGCTGTGGTTTAATGTAAAACAAAAAGAGTTGGCAATCCGCCAGCTCTTTTTTTGTGTAATTTTTTAAAATCAGTTAGAATGAAACATAGGTGATATATAATGAATAAAAAATTTGAAATGACAAAAGAAGGTTGGACTTTCTCAGTTCTATTCTTCTTATGCGCTGTTTACTACAGTTTCAGTAAGGCGCACTTTGCTCACTGGGGCAATGTTAAAGTGACATTCTTCTTAGTACACTGGTCAACGCTATTAAGCTCATTGATTTACGCAGTGATCTTGGTATTGTTCTACCTCGTATGTACTTTGCTACCATCACGTCGCATTGTGGCCTTGCCAACAATTATTACATTATTACTAGCTGGACAAGAATTAGCACTTGCTTACTACACACTCCCAGTTGGTGATATTTTAGGTGGATTGGTACTATTGATTGGTACTTTGACCATCCTATACATGGCATACATCAACGCTAAAATTAGTTTTAACATCATTGATTCAATCATTGATGCGGATGAAGGAAATTACTTGAAGCGTTGGTTTAACCGAGTGAAAGTCAGTCTAGCATATGATTGGAAACCACTAGTGATTTCAATTGTTATCTACATGATTATTAACGCGTCAATGCTAATGACATTAACATTTAAGTAAGAGTCAGCCAGGTTGGCTGGCTTTTTTATATAATCGATTTGGAATAAATAAGCTCAAGATGATTCGAATAATTAACAAAAAAAGCTCAGCGAAATGCTGAGTCTTTTTTTGTTTAGTCAAAGTATGTGTGCAAGAAGTCTTTGACGCGCTTCTTGTATGCGACTGGGTTGACCCAGAAGCTTTCTTCATGACCTGCACCTGGCACAATCCATAGTTGTTTTGGACCGTTTGATGCGGCGTAGTTTTCATAAGACATGTAAGTTGGCACGTAGATGTCGCTATCCCCGTGAATGAATAGGGTAGGTAAGCTGTTTTTCTTCAATGCTTCGGTACATGAGGCGTTGTGCAAACGGTATCCAACCTTGTACCAGTTAATCGCGCTAACCAATGGTTCGATTGGGTAAGGAGGCAAGTGGAACATGTCTTTTAGTAAGTAGTTGAATTCGTCACCAACATTGGTGTATCCACAATCAGCGATGATTGCTTTTACTTGTTTTGGTAAGTCTTCACCACTTAGCATTGTGACAATTCCGGCTCCCATACTGATACCAAACATTAGGATTTCGGCATCGTCACCGACTTTTTCAAGAACTAGCTTAATCCAACGAAGGTAGTCGATACGATCCTTCCAGCCATAGCTGACGTACTTACCATCACTATCACCGTGGGCACGATCATCTGGAGCTAGGACATTAAAACCTAATTCGTGGTACATCTTAATAAAGTTTGCCATTGTCTCACGATTACATCCAACACCATGGGCCATGATGATTGTTTTCTTTGTTTCTTCCTTGGCAGGAACATATGAAGCAATCATTTTTTCGCCTGTGTCGACTTCGTTTAACACCCATTCTTCCTTTGGGATAGCGTGGAACCAATCGACATAACGGTAATATGCGTATGCAAAACGTAATTGGCTAGTTTGTGGGACAGGTTCGTCGTCCTTTCTGTTCATACCTAGTTTGAATAGGTAGTAACTGAACATAAAAGCTCCTGCCCCAACTGCAGTAGACATTACACCTAAAGCAGCAGCAGCTTTTTTAAATCCCATAAAAATCACTCCAATGTTATTTAGTCTGTAAGGTAAATATCCTTTAATTTAGCAATATCTGCGTCAGATAAACCAATAAATTCGTGCAGGAAGTTATTGATATTACCATATTTCTCTTTAATGGTAGCCATCGCAGCATCGAAGTATGATTCATCAACAGTGTATAAGTCGTGTAGGTTTTGACGAAGCTCGTTAGTCATACCGTACTTGCTGTATTGATCAATTTTAACTTGGATGAATGGTTTCATTGCTTCTTTTGATAATAGGTAATCTTTTTTGATTGTATCTTCATCAACGCCTAAAGCGAATAAGAAGAAAGCAGCTGATAGACCAGTACGGTCCTTTCCTTGCGCGCAATGGAACAGTACGGCACCGTCGTCAGTGTTAGCTAGTAAGGTCTTGAAAAGATTCTTAAAAGCATTTTGGGCGGATGGGCTAGTGACCATTGATTGGTATGAATTAATCATATTTTGTTTACCACGTGTAGCATCGTCCATGTACTGTTCAGCGTATTGCTGTTCAGTCTTGTCATGACCGCTATTAAAGACGGGATTAGCGATAAGCTTAATCTTGCTTGATTTCTTATCAGGTGCTTTTGTTCTTTCAGTGTCAGATCTTAAGTCGACATCGAAATTAATGCCATAGTCTTCTAAAAAGGCTAAATCTGAATCAGATAGTTCAGAAAGGTCACCTGAGCGCAGGACTTTGTTCCATTTTACAAAACGGCCATCTTCTGTTTGGTATCCACCAAGTTCGCGGAAGTTATAGCCGTTTTTAATGTCTAATAATCGTTGTTGTGACAAAATTCATACCTCCCATATAACGCAAATATTATTTATTATATTGTAAAAGAAATTAGCCAATAATGAAAGCTAGAAGAAATAATATTATTGATATATTTTTGTCATAAAAATATAAATTTGGATTATAAGAAAATTAAAAATAATAATTTCAATTTTTTGCCTTCTGTGAATCAAAATGTTGTTTTTTTAGGTGATTAATGAACATTGTGTATCATTTTTTAAATAAATATTAAATAATCCTTCAAATCGTTTTAAAATTCTTTAAGAAGATGATAATATAATAATTATATAAAATTACCGTAACTGCGCACTTTTTAATAAACGCAAGCGCAAAAATATAGATTTTTAATAATGTCATAAATAACTGTTTTAAAAAATTAGATTGAATTTGAAAGGGACGTTAATATGCAATACAACAAGAAAAAATTCAATAAAATAAAAGATAAGAAAGTAATGAAGAAAGTCAAGAAACAATGGGTTGTAATGTCATTGTCAACTTTTGCTACAGTGGGTGGTCTTGCCTACACAATGACATTTAGTCATGTGGCACACGCTGATACGAATTCGGATGCTTTGAAGGCGGTTACTCAAACTAATTCAGCTTCAAGTGGTGGATCTAGCTACCAACAAGTAGCATCTAGTGCTACCAGTGTCAGTTCTGATGTTAACGCATCATACGCTAACCAAAGTGCCGTAAGTTTGAGTGTCGATTCTAACGTCGCTGCTAACAAAGCAATCGATTCTGACGCACAATCTGGATTTAACAATGGATTAGGTGTGAACAGTGCGTATAATTCACAAGCTGCATCAAGTATTGCAGCTAGCCAAGCAGCTGCCCAATCATCAGCAAATTCAGCTCAATCATCAAGCTCAGCACAATCGTCCAGTTCAACACAATCTTCAGGAAGTAGTTCGGCATCATCAAGTCAACCAACTTCAAGTTATAGCTCTGATTACACTAACGCATCAAGCCAAGCTGCAGCTTACAAGGCGGTAATTGATCGCGCTGGTTCAGATGCGTTTGCTGGAAACGGAAACCAAGTTTCTACTATCTCTGATGTAAATGAACAAAACTACTACAATGCTGCTTATAACGGTGCAATGAGAGCACTAGCGGCTTATAACTTGTTGACACATGATCAAGGAACTGGTACCCAGGATTATACTTCTTACCAACAAAATGTAAGTTCTAGTCAAAAACCTAACGATGCTTACAACTCGGCTATTGCCTATGAACAACAATTGTTAGCTAAGTTTAACGGTAAAAACAATACAACAGTTAAGCTAAACCAAAACGGTCAGATTACAATTCCTAGCCAAAATGATAGTTCAATTACTTCATTTAATACTTATACACCAAATTCCGCTTTGTACCTTACTTACCAATACGGTGTTAACTATTTCTTAACCCAACAAGGAATTAAAGATGCCAAGGCTGGTAAGTGGACTGGAATTAGTAAGAATCAAGGGCTAGTTTACGATGCTAACCATCAATTAAGCTTCCCTGACGATAATTACACACCAAGTGCTGATTCAACCAATGCGTATGATCAGGCTTATTTGGGTGCCCAACAAGCGATGAATGACCAATGGGATCCAGTCTATGACACCATTAATGGTGGTGGAGATGGAACTAATTGGGGATACGTATTAAGTCTTGAAACAAATTCCAACAACCTAAATTATATTGGCGGAACTAGCTACTATCGTGCTGGATACGACAGTGTTGCTCAAGAAATCAACAATAATAAAACTGCGTTTGTTCATAATTCATGGCAATTCCAACGTGCATTGGCCGGAAATTACTATCCTACCTGGAAACTAAGTGACATTGTTAACGGTAAATGGTCCGGTTATTCTGCATATAACGATGCTTGGGGAAAGACTGTTAATGCAACAAACGTTAAGTTAGTTAACGATATTGACTTCCAAGGTGCACCATATACTGAATACTGGCCAACAATGTATCATCTAAAAAAGTTAGTCGTTGATGGTCAAAATCACCAAGCTGACTTCCACGGATGTTTGGACCAATTCTATGCTGATTCTGGAGTTAATCCTATATTGATTATTCAAAACTTTCAAGCAGCATATTCATACAACTACTATGGATTCTTGAAGATTAACCAACCTGGTACCGTTGTTTACAACAACGTTAACTACGTCGGAGCTCAAATGCTTTCTGACTTCCCGGCCGGGGGTAACGATATTCGTTTCATGGGAAATATCAATGAAATTAACGTTTCAAGTTACCAAACATCATTGAACACTGGGGTCCATCCAACAGAAGGAAACGGTAACCAAGAAAACATGGAAATCCAAAACCTTCTATTGTACCCAGGTACTCACTATTTCGGAACAGTTGCACCTGATTATGGTAATAACGTAATCAAGCTATCTGGTAGTTTGACTATGAATGATGGATCGCAAATGACATTGGTTCCTCGTGGGAACGGTGGTTACTACGCTCGTAATGGATCTAATTACGGAATCGTGGTTACCAATGGTGCCAACTTAAACATTAATAAAGGGGCAACCCTACAAGTCATTCCTGATAAGTGGAATGGTAGTGGCACTTTTGCTAATGGTATCTATACTTACGGAAATGTTAACGTTAATGGTGGGACTTTAGATATCGAAACTAATGCGCCTAGTTACTTTTACAATGCTGCTATGTATGTTGACCAAACAGGTCAAGTTAACATTTCTAATGGTGGTTTGGTAAAGGTTCAATCACAAAACCTTGGTAACACATCTACTGGAAGTTACGGTATTTTGTATAACAACAACGGTCAAATTAACGTCAATAACCTTGGTAACTTGAGCGTTAGTGCTGATGGTTCAGGACAAGTTAACTTGATTGCCGGTCCGCTTAGCATCACTAACCCTGGTCAAAACAACATTACTTTGGATTTAACAGGTAACTCTAATGCCCAAAGTACATTGTCCAACAACAGAATTGATGCGTACACCTCATTAGTTACTTACGGTAACCGTTCTGGTGCAGGTAACCTAAGTACAACTCGATACCCAAGCCAAATTCTTTACAGTTTCCATTTAAATAACAACAAGAATAGTTATGTTGATGCATCCGCAAACCCTGGTAGTTTCACACAAGGTACTCCAAATTACCTTCAAATTGCTACCGTTCCAGCGGTTTATTTCGTCGGACCTATGACTCCTGTGAAGAACCAAGATGGAACTTATTCACTTACTGGTTATGCCCAAGTCGGTGGTCATAAAGAAAACGACAACGAACCAATCTATATCCAAGCCGGATACGGAACTAATAATTCATACACTGGATTAACATATCTTCCTGGAAACATTAGAAATCAAACTACCAGCAAGGATACGAATGTATATAGCCAAACGATGGACGTTCCAAGTAATTACAACTATGAAATCATGAAGTACACCGTTCAAATGCCAAGGGACTATGATCCAACTAAGAATCCATATGTTGGAATCTTACTTCGTTATGGTGTTGACGGTATTGATACCACTGCTCAAGTGCAAACTGGTCAGTATGTATCATCTCAACATCGTTACGATTTGGACAAGAATGGGAACTTGATTGATGTTGGTCAACAAGTAATTACTTCTGGTAACTACAATGACATTAACAATGGGGTTGGTGACGCCTTAACCGACGTTTCTAACGGTAATAATAATCAACAAAACATTAACCAATACAAGATTAATCCTAACTATACTAGTGGATATAGCAGTGTTGTAGCAGGTTACGATGCCTTTAACAATGGTGCGCCTGATCCAACAACTAACCCAGCGTCAATGCCTAAGGACACTGCATCAAACACTACCAATCAAAGTAGCGATAACGTTGTTAATGATCCAGCTGCATACATTCAAGGTTACAACCAAGCCAGAGCTGATGCTGCCGGAACTCAAAAAGGGATTAATGACTTCATTAACGGGAATGCTCAAACAACTAACCCTAATGCAACCACTCAATACAACAACAACTACAACAATGCATACTACAATGCCCTTCAAGGATACAATGATAAGGGTAACGGAGTTGTGTCCCCACTATCACAAAGTGTGTCATATTTACAAGGATTTAACGCACGTCAAAACTTTACTGACGGTCAAAACGCTGCATACAGTAATACTGTAGATACAAATCGTGAACAAAATGACCCAGCTTACGCGGTAGGTGTAAGTGCTTTTAATGATGCAAAGAACCAAGTATTGACAGGTTCACATACAGCGTCAGGTCAAGGTCAAATCTACACTGATGCATATAACCAAGCGCTACAAAACTTAACTAAAAATTATAATGATGGTTCTAATGCATTCTTGAACAATGGTGCTAATAACACTAATGAAAACTCACCAGTAGCAACTCAAGTTGCTAGTCAAGGTTACCAAGATGCATTGGATGGATATAATGGCGTAACTAACCATAATAACCAAAATCTACCAGGATATATTTTGGGACAATCTATTAAGTCAGGGGTTACTGACTTATTAAATGGTAATGCAGATAATGCTAACCAAAGTAGTAACCAAGCCGGTTATGAAAAGGGTTACCAAGATGCTTTATCAGCATTTACCAGTGGAGTTACCAGCGGTAATACCACATCGTCAGATAATCAAACTAATGCATACAAAGATGGATTAGCAGCAGCTGCAAATGCAAATCAAGCAATTGCTAAAGCTGAGGCTGATTTAGAAAGTGGCAATTTTGGCCAACTAGGCAATGATGACGTTAACGATTCATCAGCTTACAAGACGGCTTACAATGCATACAAACAAGCATATGACGACATTAAGAATGGTCGAGCTAACAGTTCCGCTAACCAATCCGCGATTTATCAAGTTGTTTACAATAACGCCTTTAACAAGATTCAATCACAATACAATAAGGGTGTATCTGACTTCTTGAAAAATAGTCAAGATACAAGTAACAAGGCCTATGGATATACACAGGCTTATTCAGATGCGCAAAAAGCCTATAACGATTTTAATGACAGATTTAGTAAAAATGGCAGTAAAATAGACGGAATTAGCAAAATTACTTCAAATAGTCCATCTAGCGCATATCAACAAGCGTTTAACGCTCTATTGGATGCTAAACGTGGTGCCAGTGACGCTAAGAACCAACTAAGTAATAACTATAATCGTCCGGCGGACTCAACCAACCCTGATTACATGGAAGGTTATAACGGTGTTCGTGCAGCGTATGCTGACGCATCATTAAATACGCCCTCTACTGATTTAACTGGTAAGAGTCGCGAATACGTAGATGCATATAATGATGAAATAAAAGATGATAGTGCTACTTACAGCACAGCCAGTCAAGAATTTTTGGCTGGAAAAGATAATCCAACCGCTAAAGATCCAATTTCTATCCAGGCATTCCAAGATACTAAATATGGTTATCAAACTGGTTTATCAATCAGTGACGAAAGCCAATTAACTCCTGCTCAAAGAAACAATAAAGGATTTATGGCTGGATTTAATGCTGCCCAAGCAATTGCAGCTGGATATAAGAAAGCAGCAGACGCGGGTGCGGCAAACAATTACTCTGACAAGAGTTATGAAGATGCTTCAAAAAATCTAGATTCCAACTCTTCTGATTATCAAGTATATGAATCGTATAAGGGTGCTAAGGACGGATTCAATAATAAGTCACAGGAATGGGATTCTAACTTAGCTTACAAGCAAGCCTACCAAAAGGCACTAGCGCAAGCACAGGCACAATCTGAACAAGGCGCAAAGGATTACTTGCAGGGCCTTGCAAAACAATCTACTGATAGTCAATACAGCAATGGATATGATAATGCAAAGGCCGGATTTACTAAATTCATTAGTGACTATAGTTTCTGGTATCATAATTATCCACAATCATTAAATTTACCAACAAATTCAAATACTGCTCCTGGATATCAAGATGGTTACGAAGCAGCTAGAAGTGCATATTCATACCTATATGGAAATACACTAAGTGATTTGAATCCTAATGATGCAGCTTCAATTGGTTATAACCAAGCATCTCAAGGTTACAATGACGCAATTAATGATCCAAACGCTAATGCTCAAATTGCTTCTGATGATTCTAGCCATAGTGCCGCATATAAATTAGGTTACAACAATGTTATTACTCAAGTTATTCAAGGTTACAATAATGCTATTAGTGATCAAACTAAGGAATCAGATAACAATTCTGTCAGACCAAACGATGCTAATTATGATCAAGCCCAATCTTACTTGGGTGCTGTAGCTGGAATTAGAGCAGCTCAAGATGCCACTCAACCAAGTACAGCTGATTCTTCATACCCACTTTCTTACCAAAAATCTTATGCTAAGGCATATCAATTATGGAAGAACAATTTGACTACGGGGGCTAATTCATTTGTAAATGGAGAAGCTAACGGTAATGGTTCATATAATGGACAAGGAACAAACGCAGGTAAGCAAGCAGATAAGACCGCCTTGAACGCTGGTTATAGTATCGCATTGAAAGGTTTTCAAGATGCTGTTAACGGTGCCGTTAAAAATGAACCAACTAACACAACACTAGGTTCTGCTTATGATACCGGATATAACGCTTATCAGGATGCATTAGCAGGGATTAATGCCGCTAAGAAATCTAACTCCACAGATAAGATAAATGTTGGTAATCCAACCCCTGATAAAGCATTTGTAGATGGATATAATGCATATATTCAAGCTAAAGTGGATGTTCCAAATGGTAAAAATGTAAATGATAGTTCTGCTGATGCTATGTACCAAACTTTATATCCTGTATTAAATCAACAGCTAGCTACTTCCTATCAAAGTGGTAGAGATGCTTATTTAAATGGATATGATGTGAACGCTACTACTAATAGCAGTGATACTTTATTCGTTCAAGGATTTAACGACGCTAAACTAGGTGTTTCAGATGCGGTGAATGGTAATAGTAAGACTTCTAACAATGTTGCTTACACCTTCGCGTATGGACAATTCAAGTCAACAAGCTCATCCAAAGGGTACGTTAACGGGTATAACTTAGCAAAAACTACAACATCTAATTCAACATTGACCGACCAAATCGGTGTTGATGCCTTTAAAGGTGCAGGTGCGGGTTATACTGCAAGTTGGTCAAATGCACCATATAAAATTGATAGTACCCAATCATTGTCATACAACATTGCATTCCAAAAAGCTTATGCTGAAGGACAAAGATTGCATGAACAAGGTGCTAATGAGTATCTTAGTGGTAAATCTGTTGCTTCAAGTAGTTCAAATGGATATCCAATTCAAGCTGAAAACGATGGTTTTACATCTGCAAAGAATGGATACCAATTTGGCCTAACTGGTGCAACCCCAAGTAACGATCAAAAGAACAATCCATCCTTTATGATGGGGTATAATGCTGCGATTGTTTCTATGGGTTCTTTGAATGGACTTGATGAAAATACAGCAAAATCTAAAGTCGTTAACACCGATGGTGCATATAGTGATGCAAATAGTAATCTTCATAATTATTACAGTGACACACAACAAGGATTTACCGATGGAACCAGCAAGATACTAACAGATACAAGTAAATCTTATTCACCATCATATCTAACTGGGTACTATGCTGCTCGAGGAACTTCAGATTTTACAAATAATAAACAAAATACCACTCAAAGTAATTTCTTTAATAACCTAAATGATGGAGCATCAGTGCAAATTGCCTACAATACTGGATACAACCAGGCTGTTAATGGTTTCAACGAAGCCGTTAACGGGGGTAGCTTAAATTCACCTACATTATCTGAAAGATATGGCTTTAGCTCATACCAAAACAGTTCTCTTAAAACGCAAATAGATAATGCTGCTAATCAAGCTAGATCCGATTTCTTAGGTTCCCCAGCAATGAATTTAGCTAATGCTAATCCGGCCAAAAACAATACTTCTGGATTACAATTAATTACTGCATATACAAATGCTTACACTAATGCTGAAACAGCATATGTAAACGGGGTTAATGCATACTTGAATGGAACAGATGTCAATGCAACGGCTACACAGAATCTGGTTAACGGATATGATTTCTATTACCAAGGTTTTATGGATGCTAAGAACGCATATACTCAAACGCTAACATCTGTAAACAACAATTCAGGAAGCAATAACTCTGGAAATAACAACAATACTTCTAACACATCAGCAGTTAACACTACATTGGCTTCCCTAATTCAAAGAGTAATCAAAACGAGTGCGTCATCATCAACTCAAATTCAATTACCAGCAAGTAATAATGATGGTAATAATTTAGGATTTAACCAAGCCAATGGTTTGATTAATGCATTTAAAGACTTGAAGACTAGTGGAACACTGGTTCCTCAAAGTAGTAGTGACGTTAACTATCAAACAGCTGCTACAGCAATGTTACAAGCTCAATCTGATCTGTTGACTAAGTCTCATACAGACTTAACAAACAAAGGATTGCTATACAACAATGCTTACAAATTGGTATACCAATACTCACAAGATGAATACACTAACGGTCAAAATAGTGTATTGCAATCAACTCCGTTAGATAACGATGGATTCGCCATTCAAGGGGCAAGTAATACCAGATCTGGTTTTGTTGATGCATTAAATGGCTTGAATAAAATTAATGGTGATAACCCTCAATATTCAGCTGGTTATGATGCTGCTCAAACAATTAAGCAGGCCTATGCTGATACAATGAATAATCCAACACAAACTCAAAATTACAAGAATAGCGATGGATCAAATGACGATAATTCTAATAACGTTGAAGCAGCAGTTAAGCTTGCTTTAGCAGACTTTAAGAGTAATTCCACTAGATCTAATCAAGATCCTGCTATTTCAGCTAAATACGCAGCAGCTGCATATAATGCAGCGATGTCATCCATTCAAGATGCTGCGTTAAATGGTATGAATAATTATCTATTCAACCAACATAAACTAGATAAGACATTCACCACTGTTGAACAACAAGGTTTCGATGGTGGATATCAAGATGCTCAAACTGGATTTGCTCTAGGATTGGATTCAAAAGCAACACTAGATACAACTAAGAGCCAATATTACCAAAATGGTTTC
The DNA here is from genome assembly GCF_026535805.1 of Lactobacillus sp. B3795. Classification (NCBI taxonomy): domain Bacteria; kingdom Bacillati; phylum Bacillota; class Bacilli; order Lactobacillales; family Lactobacillaceae; genus Lactobacillus; species Lactobacillus sp. B3795. The sequence goes on along the minus strand of NZ_JAFNPE010000015.1, from coordinate 122,197 downwards.
AATGAAGCTCGTCATGTCCTACAAGCGGTAACAGATGCGACTGCTGATGGTCCTAAAGGAATTAATAGTCCTAAGGTGATTGAAACAGCATACCAAGAAGCTTACCAAGCTACTTTGGATGCTCAAAATGCCATCAAAAATGGTAGCAATACTGATACTGTGACAGATTCGGACCCTAATAATCCACATGATAATGTTTACAAAGAAGCTTACAAATTGGCCTTTGACAGTAACCAAGCATCATACATGAGTGGAGCTAAGTTATTTGCTCAAGGTGTAAGTTCTCCTAACCAACTTGATATGCAAACTAGTGGGTATAACAAGGCTAATGATGGTTACCATCAAGCTCAACAATATTTTGCTTCATTGGATAGTTCCTTATCAATTAATCAAAAGATAGATGAATTAAATAATCAATTTAATGGTTTACCTGATATTGTGAAGACTAACAAAGCCTACACTGCCGGTTACCAATCATACATTGGTGCACTTAAGGGATATCAAGCAGCAATAGATAATGCTAATAATAGTGACGAAAAGAATAAATATGCAGCCACAGATAATGGTGATGAAGTCAGCTATGCAGAGACTCTAAGAGAAGGTGCTGCCTATAACGGGGCCGTTGATGCATTTAATGACTACAAGGCACATGATGTAGCCAGTGAACCAAAACACAAGGATGACCCAACATACGTTGCCGCATACAACCAAGCAGCAACCGACGTTGCTAATAAGGTCCAAAGTGGAGCAGATTCATTCTTATCAAACGCTAATTACACTATTAACGCAAACCCACAAGGTATCTTTGACCAAGCGCAAGCTAAGGGAGCAACAGATGCTTCAGGTGGATTTAATGCTGATCAAACCCTTAGTCAAACAGATTTATCTGCTAAGTCAAAGGCATTCCAAGCTGGATATAACGCTAAGACTCAAGCATTAAACGGATTGGCAGCTTCTAGCGGTAACGCTAGACCAACTGATTCAACTGCCCAAGTGGCATATGATGCTGCAAAAGATGCTAGAGCGGCATTGGCTAACAATTCCGTTATTAATGATTTCTCAAACAAGAGTGAAGTCTACAAATTCATCTATGAAAGTGTAGTATCGGATTATCAAAAGGGTATGAACAAGTTCAAGGCCGCTGATAATTCTGCCAATGATTCAGACGCAGCGACTGGATACAGTGATGAAAGTGATGGATACGCTGCTGGACTTGCTGCTACTGGTGACGTCGATCTAAGCAATAAGAGCGTTGGTTACATCGATGGTTTCAATCTTGGTAAAGCCTCCGCAATTGCCTACAATGCATCTCAAAATACATCCACTGACGCTAACTCAAACAACAAATACACAGCAGATACTAATGGTGTATCCGCGTTTGACGGTGCACAAGACGGTTACAAGGATGCAATTAGTGATAAACCACGTAACACAACATCAAGAGCTGCTAATGAAGCTAGTCAAAAGGCATATAACGATGCCTATGACAAGGCTTACCAAACAGCTAGAAATGAGATGCAATCAGGAATTGATGCATTTACTAACTATGATGGTAGTGATGATTTAGACGGCAATGGTGATGCTAATAACACCAACAAACCAACATCATCAGTTCTTCTAGAACAAGCAGCTATTGATAAGGGTTACTTGGATGCTAAAGCAGGTTACAAAGATGCTTTGAACTATGTAAAGGATCATCCAAATGATTCATCTAACGATAACGCTGGTAAGATTAGTCAACCTAGTCAAGCTTATGATAATGGTTATCAATTAGGATTGGATGTAGCTCGTTCACTTGAATACACTAGAAGTCATGCGACTGCAACAACAGACAATAATGCAACCACTGATCAAGCTAAGTCAGCATTCGACGGTGCTGTTAGAGGATTTGCTGATGGGCAAGATACTGCAACACAACATGTTCTTGATGCAAACAAGTCTGGTGCATACAAAAAGGCATACACAATTGCCAATGTTGAATCTGGTCAACAATATGAACAAGGTAAACAACTATTCTTAACTGGTGTCTTGAATAATCATTCTAACGATACTAATAATGCTGATGATGTTGCCTTTAACCGTGGATACAAAGAAACTTCTGATGGTTACACAGATGGAATGAAGATTCCACACATTCAAAACGGTAACTCAACTGGTTACTTAGCTGGTTACAATAAGGGAACTGCAATCTCTGATAGTTTCCAAAGTGCTCAAGATGGTAACCAAGAATACACTGGTAACGATCAAAGCGAAGGTGCATTTAGTCCAAGGGAAACATTTGATGCCGCTAAAGCTGGTTTTGATGATGCCAAGGCATTGAACAATCCAAAATCAAATGCTGACAAGACTATTTCATACCAAAACGCATACAACCTTGCATATAACGAATACAAGGATGCAATCGCTAAGGGTTCACAACAATATTTCGATGGAAATGGTAAGGGAACCACTGATTCTAATAACCTCGTAGATCAAGCAACTGCGCGCGGTTTTGCAATTACTAACGATGGATTTAATAATGGCTACACCAGCGCATCAAGTAATTCACCACATACACCTAGTGATTACACAGCTGATATTTACACTCGTGGATACAATGCCGGAACAGGTGCAAGTGCGTTTGTATATGCAAAGTCATACGATAGTAGTAATGCAGATCAAACTACTGGTTATCAAGAAGCTAAAGACGGATTTAATTTCGCCGCTGCTGGTAATGATGCTAGTCAAATTCCTGCCGCTAAAGCTGGACAAGCTGCATTTATGAAGGGATTCAATGTCTACACCCAATACAAGAACGGGATTGAAGATGGTTCCATCAAGGATGGAGAAAAGCAATCAACCGATGCTGATTATGGGAATGCTTACCAAGCAACCCAAGCTGCTCGTCAACAATTCATGCATTATTCAAATGTTGATAACACTGCACATACACCAATTTATCAATCAATCTTCGATGTTAAAGGTAAGGAATTCTTCGATCAATACGAATCTGGTAAGAATGCTTACCTATCAGGAAGCAATAATTCCGGAACAGATTTCCACGCCCAAGGATATCAAGACGCAATTGATGGTTTCCAAGCTGGATTTAGTAGTAACGGTCAATCGCAAACTCAAGAAACTAACAATGTCGGCTACACCGAATCATATAAAGCTGGTCAATCAGCATACAAGGGATACCTTGCTGCTTTAGCTGATAAGACCAACAACACCAGCGGTGATTCATCATCTTATGCAACCGATGGATTTAACGGTGCAGTGAAAGCATTAACCGATGGATTTAACATCAATAATCCAGGACTTCAAAAAGGTATGTCTGTCTCAATGCAAAATGGTTACAATGCAATGATTCAACAAGCTCAACAAGCGGTTGAAGATGGATTGAACTCATTTGCCCAATCACTTCCAAATGCTCATTCAATAACTACTGGTAGTGGTAATAGTCTAGATAAATTACAAAAGGCTGCTTATGACACTACTAAGGATGGCTATGAAGCAGGATTGGCTGGTAACTTTGATCAAACAATGATCAATAATAAAGCTTATGTACAAGGTTACAACTTAGGTAAGGGTGCTAACGAGTTCTTGAATGGCAAACCTAAGGATGATAGTTCACTAGATGATAGTGTTGAAAGCCAAGGATATAAAGACGCAGAATCTGGATATGCTGCTGCAGTCGATAGTAATGGAAATATCGTTCCACAATCATCATTAACTGCTCAACAAAAAGCAGATACTGTCTTTATGGCTGGATATACGGCACACGTTAATGCCCTTAATGCTGCCAATGGCACATACACTAAGCAATCTAATATCGATAGTGACCAATACTCACAATACGGTGTTAATGCTGTCAATGACGCGTTAACTGATGCTAGAAATGGCGTGAAGAGTGATGTATCAGGTAGACCAAAGGCATACCAAGATGTATACAACACCTACTTTGCTAAGATGTATGGTAACTTTGACGATATTAAGGACAGCGTTAATAATGCTAACTCTGGAAACAGTAATGTCGACATTAGTCATGAAAACAACGTTTCAGGTGACTACTTCAATGCGATTAAGCAATATCTAAACAAGAATACTTCATCGTTGCCTAATAACATTGCGACTGACCAAGGGATTGCTGACGCAACCAAAGGTTTCATGAATGGTATTTCTAACTCACCTGAAAAGCTTCCATATGCTGGATATACTCCCGCATACAACGTTGGTTTGAAGTTGAGTGCTGGATTCAAGGCTGCTAAAGCAGATGTTACAAAGAACACAGCCGATACCACTAATGACGATGAAAACACCAAGAATGATATTAATGAATCATACAATGGTGCCGTTGCTGGATATCAATCTGCCTTGTCAGGTGGTAGTTCTCAAGACACTGACTCAAGTCACTCATTGCCATATAGTGCTTCATATAACGTTGCATATGGTATCGCTCATCAAAACCTATTGAATGGTCAAAACGACTTCTTGACCTCAGCTGGTACTAATCAACCAAGCGATTCAAATGAAATGGAAAAATCAAGTTACAACTTTGGTTATAACCAAACTCGTGATGGTTACAAGGATGCAATCGATGGTAAGGCGCAAGTTTCACATCCATCAGCATCCTACTCAGCAGGATATAGTGCTGCAACCAATGCTAAGAGCGGCCGTGATGATGCTAATTCTGGTAAAGCACCACAAGATACTAGCAACGCACAATACATGGCTGGTTACAACGCTACTGTTAAAGCTAGACATGATGCGGTTATGACTAATAATCAACCAAGTGATGTGTCAAATGAACCATTGGTATATCAAGATGTTTATAATGATGAATATGCTAAGGATAATAATGATTACATCACTGGTTATAGCAACTATGTTGCAAATGGTAACAAGGTATCAGATGATAGTTTCCAAAAATTAGGTTATGAAGATACCCAAAATGGTTATTCCGATGGTTTGAAGGGTAATACCGAAGCTAGTTCTAACTATGGATACATTCAAGGATACGAAATGGGTCAAGCATTTAAGGATGCATACAAGACGGCCTACAACGATCCAACACAAAGCCATACTGACCAATACACTGGTTCTGATGATGCAGTTAATACCTACGATGCCGCTGTCCAAGCATTCAAACAGGTCAGCTCTGAAAAGACACCTGCAGATGTTAGTCAACAATCTGCAGCTTACCAACGCGCATACAAGACTGCATATGATCAATCAATTGCAGAAATGAATGCCGGAAGTCAACGCTTCATTAACGGATTGTCAAATGAACATTCAAATGGTGCTGATGCTGATGACCGTGCATATAACCAAGGTTACGTAAATACTCAATCTGGTTATCAAGATGGATTTGCTGCTAAGTCAGTTGCCGATCTAAGCGATGATAATAAAGCTAGCGCTACTTACATGACAGGATACAATATCGGTAAGGGTGCCCAAGACTTTGTTAATGGACTTGCTGAAGGCTCAGCAACAATCACTAGTACAAATATTCAAATCAATAATCAAGAAAATTACGATTCTGGTTATGCACAAGCACAAACTGGTTACGAACAACGCAAGAAAGGTGTTACTCGTGACCAATTGACCCAAGCACAATTGAACAACCCTGCATTTATGAGTGGTTTCGATATGGCTGATGAAATCCAACAAGGAATTCAAGATGCAATCAATAAGCCAACTGATAACTATAATTCAAATAGTCCACATGACCGTGCATACAAAGCGGTATTAGATGCATTGAATGACTTCAAGCAAGGAAGAAGAAGTGATGTATCACAACAACCAGCCGCTTATGCTGATGCATACAATGATATTTATGCACAAATCATTGCTAAGGCTAACAATGGTAGTCAACAATACCTAAATGGTAGTCAAAATGATAAGGCGCAAAGTCAAAATATCTTGGATCAAGCTTACACATTTGGATATAACAATTCTAAGGATGGATCCGATGCAGTATACGATGCTGCTAAATCTGGTAAACTACCAAGTTCAACCGATTTAACTGAAGCACAAAAGAGTAATACTTTATTCATGGCTGGTTACAACAACGCCAATGGTGCTGTTGCATTTGATACCAACAGTTATCCAAAGGACAGCAATGTTGATTATCAAGCTGGTTATGCTGATGCTTCTAGTGGTTATGATGCTGGTATGTCAGGTGTTACTGTTGATCAACTAACACCTCAACAACAAAATGACAAGTCATTTATGCTTGGCTTTAATAAGTCAGGCGAAGCATTGAAGGGTTACCAATTAGCACAACAAGCTTTCGGTAATGATGACAATACTCACATGACTAATTCTGATGAAGATACTTCATTTAGAGGTGCGCAAGCTGGATTCATTGATGCCCAATTAGGACGTCCAATGAGTACAGATAATGTATCCGTTGTTTACGACAAGGCATATCAACGTGCATACGCTGAATGGCAAAGCCATGTTCAAATTGGTGCACTTGATGGTGTTAACAACAAGGCAAAACAAGATGCTACTTTGAACCCTGTTGATAAATCCGCCTACGATATGGGATACAACAGTGCTACTACAGCATTAAGTGATGCCAAGATTAACTCCGTTAATAAGGGTACTGTTCAAGGATCTGATAAGCTAGATAAGAATGTTTACAACGATGTGTACAATGCTTATAACAGTGGTTACCTTCGTGGGTACAACAAGCTAGCCAAAGATATTAATTCTGCTGATGCTATTTACTCATCTGCATATGATCAAGGATATGCTTTAGGAGTGAAAAATGCCCCTGTGATTGTCGTTCCTGATAATGGAAAAGATAAACCATCAGGTAATAATAGCTCCAACGGTAATACTGGTAACACTTCCAACGGTAGTACTGCACACACTGGTACTTCTAATAGTAATACTTCAAACGGAAGTACTTCGACTGGCAGCACTTCAAACATTAATACTTCAAATAGTGGAACATCGAATGATAATCATTCTGGCAAACCTAATAAATCAGAAAACAATAACACTTCTGCTCAAACTGGTTCAAATTCAGAACCTAAGCCAACAATAATTAACACTAATACTGTGGCTAAATCTGATAAGGTAGTTGAATCATTTACTAATGGTGTAAAGGAAACTCCTACTACCAAGCCAGAAAAAGTTAAGTACGACGATAACTATAAAGACATTATTGTTGGATTTAAGGCTGGTATTGATAATGAAAAGGTTAGCCAAAAGGATAAAAAGAAGTTCTACTTTAACCAAGGAATTGAATTAGCGAAGATTGTTAAGATTGCAATTAAAGACGCTAAGAAGATTAAGAAGCTTACTAATGAACAAAGAAGACAACAACCTGCTGCTTACGTTAAAGCATTCGATGCTTATAAAGCAGGGGTGTTGGCAGAAAAGAACAATGTTAAGAACAGAAAAGCTAAACGTATCAACTATGCGAAGATGGGTACAATTGCAGAATATGCTTTTAAACAAGGATTCCAAGTTGAAAGAAAGCAACAAATGTCTGATGGGACTCGAGCTGGTAGAGCACGTGGTAGCAAGCACTACCATATTCCTAAGTTGAAAAACCAAAACGTTGATTTCGTCAAGTCTTATGAAAAGGCTTATAAGAAGGAAATTAAACGTCGTCTACCTAAGTATGTTTACAATATTAAGTCTGTTTACACTCATAGATCAGTAAGATTTACCAAGGGTAATAGAGTTATCTTCTATGCTAAGAGACCAAGATATGCAGCACATGTATTCAAGGTTAAAGGAATTGCATTCTACAAGAATGGTATTCCTCGTTACAGAGTATCTGGTGGCCGTATCTTGACAGCTACTCCTTCTTCAATGAGAAGTGCTTACTACTCAAGGAAGAACAATAGACGTTATTACAAGGTAATTCGACCTACTGGGGTGTGGTTACACGACAGTAAGAAGTTCAATGTTGGTAACAGAATAAAGCATTATAAACGTAATAGTGTCATTAAGATCCGCAAGGTAATTAAGTACTATGGCATCACACGTCTATACATTAATTCTCACCAATACATTACAAGTAATAAAACTTTTGTTAAAGAAACTAAATAAGTTGATTTAACTAAATAGAATCAAAAAAAGACACCGATCATTTGATCGGTGTTTTTTTGTAAAAGATAATAAACATACTAATATAATTTTTAAATAAAATTAATATCCTTAATTAAAGGTTAAAAAGTTTTAAAAAAATATTAAGAGTGGTATCATGATTAAGACGATAGGTCCAATATTTTATATAGATTGCACTTTAGGGGATGATATATTGCAATATAATAAGAACAAATTTAATAAAGTAAATGACAAAAAAGTCATGAAAAAAGTTAAGAAACAATGGGTCGTTGTATCCGTTGCTACCTTAGCTCTATTTGGTGCATCCGCCTATGGCATGACATCTACTTCATCAGTAGTTGCCCACGCTGACGGAACAACCACAGGTTCAAGTGAAACAACCACACAACAAGGTGGTTCAAACGGAACAGCCACTACTAACAGTGGAAACTCCGGTGAGTCTCAATCACAACAAGGTAGTTCACAAAACTCTGGTGCATCTGTTGATACAGCAGCACTAAAGTCTGCAGCTGCATCTCAAGGTAGCTCAGATGGAACTGCCGGAGTAACTCAATCAGCATTATCATCCTACCAAGATGATTATAATGCTGCTTACAGTGCTGCTTCTACTGCAGCAAGTACTGCAGCTTCAAGTGCAGGTTCAAGTGATTTTGCTGCTAAAAAATCAAAAGCCTCATATCCAGACCACCAAGATGCATATAATACTGGTTATGATGCAGCATCATCAACTGCTCAATCACAACAAGCAGCTGCTATTCAACGTGGACACGATGATTTCGCAGCTGGTAATTCACAAGCAACATTATCATCAAACAATGATCTATATTCATCTGCTTACACAGCTGCTTCAAGTGCATCGGCCAAAGGTCACAATGACTTTGCAGCAGGTAGCTCACATGCAACTAGTCTAGGTTCAGACCAAGATGTCTATGATACAGCTTTTAATGCTGCATCAAACGCTGCATTCCAAGGTCTTAATGACTTTGTAACTGGAAACTCTAAAGCATCAAATTATGGTACTGACCAAGACGTTTATGATACAGCTTTTGAAACAGCTTCAAGTGCTGCTAGTCAAGGTGCTCATGATTTTAATACAACAGGCTCCCAAGCATCCAATGTTGCAGATCAAAGCCTTTACAATTCAGCATTTAGTTCGGCTAGACAAACATCTATCAACAATAGTGTTGCTGCATCTGCAAACGCTACAAGTGCGGGTATTGATGATTACGTTGAAGGACACACAGTAAACTCAAACGTAGGCTCTGTTAACCAATCTACATATAACACTGCTTACAGTATGGCAAGCAGTGGGTTTAACGACACCTTAAACGGTAATAGTGCTGCAGAATCAAATGCAAGCGATTCAAACTACCAAAAGGGTGTAGGTTACGCAAGTGGTAGCTATGCTGCCGCAATGTCTGCAGCCATCAGCGATGCTGTTTACGGTACTAACAACCAACAATCATATGCAACTGACGCTGTACAATCTGCATTCTATAGTGCGGCTTATGCAGGTGCCGAAGCTGCTTTAGCTCAATATAACAATAAAGTAGGTACCCAAGGTACTGGATCACAAGCTTATGTATACTACAAGAACACTGCTAATAGTGTTTATTCAACTAGCTATGCACCTGGTTCAGCCAGTGGTGCTAACGTAACTAATGGATATGTAAATGCTTCAAATGTTTCATACAATGCATCTTATGCTGCAACATATACTGGTCAATACAGTGATGCTCCACAAGGTACAGTTGGTGGAGCTGATGATCCTAAGACTGCCCATGATACAGCTATTAGTTATGAAAACGATATTAGTAACTTATACGATAATGCCAATAACGCAGGAATAAATGCTTCAACAACAGGAGTAACTGTTGCATCTCAACACGATGTTCAAGATAACAGTTCATTATTAGGTGCTCTATCTGTTGTTTATCGTTATGGAATCAACAATGCCTTGATTCAACAAGGTATTAAGGATGCTGAAACTGGTAAGTGGCAAGGTATTACGGGTGCTAACGGAAAAACTGGAAGTATCTATACTCCAAACTCAAATTCAGATAACCTTTATGATCAAGCTTACTTAGGTGCCCAAGCAGCTATTAATACTCAATTCAAAGGTGATAATTACACAGGAGTTGCTCAATTGAGTAATCCTTCCAATTTCACTTCTGCTTATAAAGTTGGATACAATGATGTATACAGCAAGGATCAACAAGGTGTTTACTATGTAAGTACTGGTACTCAAATGAATAAACTATTGACTGGTGGCTCAACCAGTGTAGGTGGAACAGTAAACTCTAGAATTGATACGAATCATAAAAATATCATTAATATTATTAATGATATTAGTTTAGTAGGCAACTCCGCCTCTAATGGTTCAAACCCTAGTTTAAGTAACAGTTTTGAGAATTTAACGATTGATGGAAATAATCATATTGCCGATTGGTATAATCAAAATTATACCTTTAGTACAGTTGGCGATGGAAACCAATCAGTTCATTTACAAAACTTTAAGACAATATACGGAGCTAACTACTTCGGTCCTGTTGGATTTAGTGGTAGCGGTAATGTTTACTTTAAAAACTTTAATTATATTGGGGCCCAATTACTTAGTGCCATAAATAACCAAGTATTTATGGACGGAAATGTTAATGTTTCTCAACGTGATGATTTCTATACCTCACCATGGGAAAGCAATGTCGTTGAAGCGGGACCGGGTAACCAATTAAATCTATATATTAAGAACTTGGTTCTTAATAAAGGTGCTCACTATTTTGGTACTGCAGGAGCACATTCTGGGACATCAGTTGTATACGTTTCAGGTGGTAATGTAACTCTATCAGAAAACTCAAGTATGACTGTTATTAATAGAGGTACCGGTGCAGATGGAGCTAATGGTTACGGTGTTCAAATTGCTGGTGGTTCTTTAAATGTTAATAAAAACGCTAACCTAAATATTATGCAAGATAACACAACTGCAGGATCTTCTGATGGTGGTATTTATGTTAATGGTAACAGTTCTAATTCTAATGCCGTTACAGTAGATGGTGGTCGAATTAATATTGAAACAGCCAATTTCTCAAATATAGGAAGTAATCAATTAGTTTATGTACAACAGGGTAAAGTTTTAGTTACTAATGGTGGTGTATTACAAGCTAAAGCCACAAACATTGGTAACAATGTTCAACCAAACGGTTTAATTTACATTGGATCAGCTGGTCAAATCAACGTTGCTAATAGAGGTAACCTTATTGTATCTACTCCTGATGGTAGTGGAAATAGCGCATTCCCATTGATTTCTGGTACTTTGACAGTTAATGATTCTGGTGATAGTCATGTTATCTTAGACAAGGGATCAACATCTTCAAAGGCTGTATTTGTTAACTCTTCTGGTAGTATCAATTCTTACACTGGTAAGGTTAACGGCACAATTTATTACAACTACTCAATGACTTCAAATGGATCTTCTGGAAGTGAAACTGTTAATGCTTTGAATAAAGACATGCAAAGCATTAGTAATAAGAAATATTCAACACTAACTTCAACACCACAAGTTTTGGAAATTCAAAGTATTCCATCTGTATACTTCTCAAGTCCTTTAACAACAAGTGTAGGTTATGATAATCCTAATGATTCTCAACAACAAACAGTAACTGTTACTGGATATGCAAAGGTTTCAGGATATCAAAGTGCAATTAATAGTGGTGGAACTGATGCAGCTTACGCTAAAAATAAAGTATATATCCAATATGCAACTGGAAATACAACTGGAACTATATACGATTCCCTTGGTAATGCTTCAACTGGTCCAGGTGATTACCATAATCTAACACCTATTAGTACTAGCGTGTCATCTGCCAACAAGAATGATTCAAGTATTCCAACCACAGGAACTATTTCAAATCTTGATAAAGCTGATACTAATGCTTATAACGATGACGCAGATCCTTCATCCTCAATTATTCCAATCAAGTTCACAGTGCCACTAAGTAACGCTAAAACTGTTGGTGTATACCTTAGATATGGTGTTAACGGTGTCTACATGACTGCTTTATCAGGCAATAATCAGTCAGGTGGAAGTACTTATGCATCTAACATTGAAGGATATCAATTGAGCAATGGTAAGTTAGTAACTGCTCCTTCTGCAAATGTTTCTATTGCATCAGGTAATGGACAAGATACTGAAAATGGTTATCAACAAGCCATATCTGACTTTGGAAACGGTCAATACAATCCAGATTTAACAAAATACGGTAGAAATGCCGATTACACAAACGCTTATGATAGTGTAATGGCAGGTGCTGGTGCATTGACTCCTGATTTCTTGAGACAACTAGGAGTAACTGATCCAACAGTTGCACCAAGTTTTGATTCTATTAAGAATAACCCTGAATTACTAAGCAAGATTCAAGCATTACCATCTTATCAAAGTGCTAAAAATCCAACTGCATATCTACAAGCAATGGGACAAGCTTATCAAGATTACCTTGCTAACAAAGACGCAGTAAGTGATATTAATACTCCTAATAATGTAAATACTCCAGCTCAGGTAAATAGTAGTAGTAATGATGCATTATATAAGAGTAACTTTAATAATGCTTATCAAAATGCACAAAACGCCATCAATGATGCTGTTGCTGGTAATACAAGTAATAGACCAAAGGGTACAGATCCAATTGGTCAACAAGTTTATGATAAAGTTAAACAACAATATAATTCTGGTATAACCGCAATGGATGCTGTTGCTAAGGGAGTTCCTAGTGCCCCAGATAACACTGATCCAACTGCTTTCAGTGCAGCACAAAAAGCATATGGACAAATTGTGAAAGACATTAGAAGCGGTAAGACTGCTCCGGCAACAGATTTCTCACAAGCTCCATACAATAGTATGACACCATTACAACAAGCGCTATACAAGCAAGGATTCGCCAATGCATATGCTAAATATCAAACCGGTCAACAAGCTGCATTGAATGGAAAGGGAGCCCCATCAGATCCTCAACAACTTGCTGGATACAATGATACAAAAGATGGTTTCAATGAAAATCCAACTTCATCTGATCCAACAACAGAACAAAATTCACCAGCATACCAAGCTGGTAAAGCTGCCAAGACTGATGAAACAACTGGTGCTAATTCAGCCAAAACAGGTCAAAGCCTACCAGCTTCTCCATCACAAGCTGAAATTGATGGTTACAACGGGACAAAAGACGCTTATGCAGTTGCTACTGGAAAGAAGCAATTAAGTACAGATCAACTAAAACAACAATCATTGGCATATCAAGCAGCTTACAATGATGCTATCGGAAATGCTAACCAAGTTGTAAGCAATGCGCTATCTGATTACAAGAATGGCAATAAAAATGCTCCTCAAGGTACCGGAGTAGATAATCAAGCATATACTCAAGTTCAAAATGCTGCTGCTGCCGGTGCTTCTGATGCTAACCAACCAAATAGCCCAGCAGCACCTGATTCAAGTCAATCAGATGCATATAAGGAAGGTTACGACATTGCGAAGGGTTCAGCTGACGCTCTGAGCGGTGCTCAAAAGAACTCCAACAACAATGATGATGCATACAAGGATGCATTCGACAATGCAACTGATGGATTTAACGGTGACAACAACAATGCTCCTGAAAATCAAACAACTGCTTACCAAGCTGGTCAAAAAGCTAAGAATGACTCAAAAATCGGTGCTGATTTAGCAACCGCTGGTCAAAGTCTACCAGCTACTCCATCACAAGCTGAAACTGATGGTTTCAATGCAACCAAAGATGCTTTAGATGCTGCAACTGGTAAGCAAACCAAATTAACAGCCGATCAACTAAAGCAAAAATCATTAGCTTATCAAGACGCATACAATAAGGCACTTGCACTTGCAGGTCAACCCGCAACTAATGCGCTTGCTGATTACAAGTCTGGTTCACAAGCAAATCGACCACAAGGTAACGGTTTAGATAGACAAGCTTATGATAATGTTCAAAACGATGCTGCTGCTGGGGCTAGCGATGCTAATAACGCAAACAGCGCAGACACACCAGCTTCTGACAAGACACCTGCTTACAAGACTGGTTACGACATTGCCAAGGGTGTAAGTGACGCTGAAAATGGTAAATCAAAAGATAATTCGGCTAACAAGGATCAAGAATACACTAACGCTTACAGCAACTTTAACGACGGAAAAGCTCAAGGTGAAAGTGCTAAGTTAACTGATTCTGCTCCTGCTAATGCTGATCCAGCAACCAAAGCTGGTTTTGAATACGGTCAAGGAATCGCCGCTCTTAAGAATGCCCAGAATCCAGCAACTGCAAACGATCCTCAAGGTTTAACTGCCAAACAACAAGAGGGTTATGATCAAGCTAAATCTGGTTACGATTTAGCATTGAGTGGCCAACAAGCTCCAACTTCTCCAGCCGCTGCTGTTGAAGGATACAACTATGCAAAAGCATTAACTGATGGTGCTAGTGCATCTACCAGACCAACACAAGCTACTGGTAAAGATGATTTAGCCACAGAACAAAAAGCATATGATGACGTTCAAGCTGCTGTTGCTCAAGCTAAGAGTGATGCACGTACTTCTAATCCAACTCCTAATGACGGTAACGCCCATAACAAGGATGTATACGACAAGGCATACGCTGCTGCTCTTAAGGCATACCAAAATAGTGATCCAAGTGCTACAGCTTCCTCTAAAGGTATCAATAATGATGTTATCGGTGCTGCCGCATTCAACGCTGCCAAAGCGGATGGATTAAAACTTCAAGGTGCTAATTTATTTACAAATGGTAGTGCAAATAATCAAAGTGATCCAACAATTACTGATGGTTACAAGGAGGCTAAACAAGGTTATGCAGATGCATTACATGGTAAGGATTCTCAACCAAACGCTTCAGATGCATATGCCTTAGGTTATAACGCCGCAAGTAATGATAAATCTGGTTTCCAAAATGCTGAAAACGGTATCTCTGACAACTCAGAGGCTGCCCAGGGTGCTGCTGATGCTATCGCTAAAGTTAAGAATGCCAAAGGTAATGTTGATTCATTATCTGAAATTAACGATTCAAGCAAGCCCGCTGCATACAACAACGCATACAACGCTGCGTTAGAAGACGCTAAGCAAGCTGCTAGACAAGGTATTGCTTCACAATTAGATCCTAACAGCTCTGATGGTCAAGCTGCAGCTCCAACATCCGCAGCTTTAGCCGAAGTTTACAATGATGCTGCAAGTGATGCTCAAAAGGGCTACGCTGAAGGATTAACTGGTAAATCAGTATCAAATGGCAATAACACTAGCGAAAGTAAAGGTTTCCAAAAGGGATCTGGAGATGCTGCTGCATACGAAGCTGCTGTTCAAGATTATGCAAATGCTAATGGTGATGTGAATGCTGCGAAGGCTGCTCATCCTGAAAAGGAAAATGATTCAGTATATCAACAAACATTGAAGGCTTTGGATGAAGGAGCTAAAGGTATTACTGATTCTAATGATAAATCACCTGTATACGCAGTTGCTAACTCACAAGCACTAGCTAAGAAAGCTGCAATGGATGCAATCAAGGCTGCAAATACCTCTGCTAATGGTACTGAACCTTCAAGAATTAATAGCATTAATGACGTTCCTGCTGGTGTATCAGACAAGCAATCATACATGAATGCTTACAATGATGCTATCAAGGGTTACAACGCTGGTAAGGCAAATGATTCCAGTGTTACAGCAGATAACTCAGATCCAGCTGACCAACAAGCATTTAACGATGCTAAGGCTGCCGGTGAAGCTGCTCGTGGTGCTGATGCCCTATTAGATGGTTCTACAACCGCTAAAGATGTGGATGGAACAAATGCTAATCCATCATACATCGCTGGTGTGGATGAAGCTTCATCCGGTTACGCAGATGGATTAAATGGAACCAAAACTGCTCCTGAAGATGTTCAAGCAACTCCAGCTTATCAAAAGGCATACGCTCAAGGACAAGCTGACCAAGCTGGTGTTAGTGCAGCTAAAGAAACTCAAAATCCAGATACTAACACTGCACCCGATACTTTACCTAGCAACGCTGCTAAGGATGCTTACTTGGGTTATGCTAACGCTATTGCCGCAGTTAAGAACGCCCATGGTAATCCAAGTGCCATTCAAACTCCAGCAAATTACAGTCAACAATCTTCAGATTACAAGGCTGCTTACCAAAAGGCTCTACAAGATGCTGTAGATGCTAACAAGGATGGTCAAGATTCTGTTGCTAACCCAAGTTCAGCTGCTGCTCGTCCAAGTGACACAGCTCAAGCTGCCGTATACGATGCTGCTAGAGCCGATGCAAGCAAGGGTTATGCAGAAGGATTAACTGGCAAATCAGTTTCAGATCCTAATAACGGTAACGAACAAGCTGGTCTACAAGCTGGTGCTAACGACAAAGCTAAGTACGAAGCTGCTGTTAATGATTATGCAACTGCCAATGGTAATGTAGATGCTGCGAAGGCTGCTGATCCTGCAAACGCAAGTGACCCAGTATACCAACAAACATTGAAGGCTTTGGATGATGCTTCTAAAGGTAGAACTGATGTTAACGACAAGTCACCTGTATACGCAGTTGCTAACTCACAAGCATTAGCTAAGAAGGCTGCAATGGATGCTATCAATGATGCCAACAAGGCTGCTAATGGTACTGATCCACAACAAATTACCGATGCCAACAATGTTCCTGCTGATGTACCAGATAAGCAATCATACATGAATGCATTTAACGATGCTATCAAGGGTTACAACGCTGGAAAGGCTGACGATTCAAGTGTTACACCAACTAACTCAGACCCAGCCGACCAACAAGCATTTAAAGATGCTAAGGCTGCTGGTGAAGCTGCTCGTGGTGCTGATGCCCTATTAGATGGTTCTACAACCGCTAAAGATGTGGATGGAACAAATGCTGATCCATCATACATCGCTGGTGTGGATGAAGCTTCATCCGGTTACTCAGATGGATTAAATGGAACCAAAACTGCTCCTGAAGATGTTCAAGCAACTCCAGCTTACCAAAAGGCATACGCTCAAGGACAAGCTGACCAAAAGGGTGTTAACGAAGCTAAGGCACAAGGTACTCCTGACTCAAACAACGTTCCTTCTGATCTTCAAGGTAACAAACCAGCTACTGACGCCTTCAAGGGTTACGCTGATGCAATTGCCGCAGTTAAGGCTAAGAACGGAAATGCTGCTCAAACTGACCGTCCAACTGACTTTAACTCACAATCTTCAGATTACAAGGCTGCCTACCAAAAAGCATTAGAAGATGCGATTGCTGCTAACAAGGCTGGTCAAAATGCTGTTGCAACTCCAGGTCAAAACGATACAAAACCAACTGATCCTGCTTTAGCTGCTGTATACGATGCTGCTAAGCATGACACTAACAAGGGTATGGCTGAAGTATTAAGTGGTAAGCAAGGTAGTTCTAACCTTAATAACGCAAACGAACAAGCTGGTATTCAAGCTGGTACTCCACTACAAGCTGCATACCAAGCGGCTGCTAGGGACTTCGCTGCTGGAAATACTGACCCAACCCATATCGACCAAATAGCTCAAACATTTGGTGATACTGCACAAGCTTACAAGGACGCATTAGCTGGTATGATGGATGGTTCACAAACACCTGCTTCAGACCACAATGATCCTAAGAGTTCTTCGCCAATTTATGCACTCGCTAAGCAACAAGCACAAAACGTTCAAAACGCTGTTGCTGCTGTTCAAGGTAGTCAACATGTTGCTTCCGGTCAATCTGACAAGGATGCTGACCTAGCAAACGCAAATGGATACAACAACCCTGACAACAAGTCAGATATGGATGACGCATACATTGCTGCAGCTAACGCTTACAGCGATGCAATCAACCATACTAATGGTGACGAACCAACTGATCAAAGTGGATTCAGTCCTGCTGATCAAGTGGCTTATGCTCAAGCTTACAAGGCTGCTAAGGATGACGCTGCTAAGGGACTAACTGATTTTGGTAATGGTAACAAGGCTCAACAACCAGCTAACCCAGCTGATAAGGCTGCTTACGACAAGGCTCAAATCGATGCTCTTGCTGGTTTGAATGCCGGACTAGCAAACAAGGCTGATGCTACTAAGCAAGCTAACAACCCTGCATACAAGCAAGGTATTGACGATGCTGCCGCAATCCAAAAGGCTGCTCAAGATGCTGTAAATGGTACTCCAGATGCTGGTAAGGCAAGCTTAACTTCAGATGCTCAAAAGGCTGCTTACGACGCCATCAAGCCTGCTGCTGAAGCTGGTCAAGCTGAATACTCAGCTAACCCAGATAAGTACGCTGGTAAGACTGGTGACGACTTGAAGAACGCCGCTAACCAAGCTGCTCAAGCTAAGTATCCAAACGATTCATTGAAGCAAGCTGCATTTGCTCAAGCAATTGAAGCTGCTGGTGATGCTTTCGGTAAGGGTGCTGGTGCATTTGGTAACAACGAACAACAACCAGCTGGTATTGCTGCTGCTGGTTACCAAGCTGCTCAACAAGCTTATGACAAAGCAACTAACGGTGAACCTAAGCCTGACAAGGTCAACGGTCATTACCCAACTCCAGAAGGTGTTACTCCTTCTGATCAATACGATAATACATTTGATGCTGCTTACAACAAGTACAAGACTGCTGCTGATAAGGCTGCTCAAGATACTGCCGCAAACGGTGGTACTGCTGCAACTGCTGCAAACTCAAATGATTACAATGCTGCAACACCTAAGGAAAAGGCTGCATACGACGATGCTGCTACTAAGGCTGCTCAAGGTATTGCAGATGCTAAGTTAAATGACCCAACCAAGGATGCCCAATACGGTACTACCAAGGATGGCAAGTTTGTTCCTAAAGATGACACTGCGGCTCAAGCATACGCCGGTGCTAAGGCTGGTTACGCTGACGGTAAGACTGGATCAACTAATGAACCAACAAATGTAAGTCCAGCATTTAAGGCTGCTTACGACAAGGCTAATGCAGATGCTAAGGCCGCTGCACAAGCTGGTGTTGAAGACTTTGCTAAGGGATTATCAGCTAGTCAACCAACAGAAGATGCTCAAGCTGCTATTGATGCACACGACAATGGTTATAGTAAAGCTGCTTCTGGTTACGACGATGCGATGAGTAATCCATCAGGTGACTTCTCAAGTGATTCTGATGCAAGTTACCAAAAGGGTGTTGAAATGGCTAAGGTGGCTGTGGCTGCTCGTGACAACATCTTAAACAACGGTAACGATGCTCAACCTACTCCAGGTGAAAGCTCAACTGACGCTGATGTATCCGGTGCTGCTCAAGCTGCTGCCGCTGCCGCTAAGGCTGCATTAGCTGACGGTAAGAATGGTTTAGACAAGGTTACAAATGCAGGTCAAGTACCTGATGCATTTAAGCCATACGCTCAAATCTATGCTGATGCATATGCAACTGTTGAAAACGCCGCTGCCAAGGCAGCTCAAGATGGTGCCAAGGCATTCGTTTCCGACGGTAAAGAAGGTAACCACGTTACTGACCCTAACAACAAATCAGTAGATGCCGTTGCTAACCAAGAAGGATACATTGATGCGCGTTTAGGTTACCAAGATGCTCAAGAAAACCCAGATGCAGTAGGTCAAAATCCAAATACAGGTTCTGTAAATGGTGATGAAGCTGCTAAGGGTGCTGCTGCAGCATTTAACGATGTTGCTGGTAAGGACAATGCTAAGCCAGGAGATCATGCAACTTCTGACAACAACCCAGTATACGAAGCTGCTTACCAAAAGGCATTAGCTGAAGGTAAGAACAACGCTTCTGATGGTGCTGAAGCATTGTTTGGTGACGATAACCCAACAAACTCAACTGCTAGCGCATCAACATTGGCTAAGCCAAACGCAACTACTGCTTCAGACAAGGCATTCAACAAGGGTCTAGAAAATGCTAAGGACGCTCTATCAGACGCCCAAGCAGATAATCCTTCTAAGGATGCACAATACAGTGGCGACAATGCCGACACAGATGCTGGTAACGTATACCACGCAACTCAAGATGCATACAATGCTGTATTGAATGGTCAACAACCATTGACTGCTAGTGAACTAGCTGCTAAGGATCCTGTATACGCCGCAGCATACAAGAACGCATTATCACGTGCTCAAACTGCATCAACTAATGGTGCTACTGACACTAACGATAACGGTTCATCATATGCTCCAAATAGTCTTGCTCAAGCTGTTTACGAAAAGGCAAGAAATGGCGCAAACAACGCTTACAAAGATGCTCTTCAAAACAAAGATCCAGAACTAAAGGATCACAATGGTATTGATAAGAGTTCAGTTGCTTACCAAGCAACTCAAAACGCTATCAATGACTACTTGAAGAACAATGGTAATGCTAAGGAGGACCCAACCGCTGCAGGTATGGATCCAGCTAATGCTCAAGCTTACAAGGCATACTATGAAAAGGCCAAAGCTGCTGTTAGTCAAGCCGCAATTGATGGTGTTAATGCTTACCTAGGTGGTAAGGCAGTCAACGACGTTCCATCTGTTGAAGGTGACAACGCAGGACTAGGTGAAGTTGCTAAGGAAGCTGCACAACGTGCTGAAAAGGGTCACGAAGACGCAGTTAACAACGGTGGCCGTGTCAGCGATGATAACCAATCAATCGCTAAGGATCCATCTTACCTAACTGGTTTGAAGGGTGCTCAAGATGCTGCTAAGGGTGTTGAAGAAGCTAAGGCTGACGCAACTAACCAACCTTCTGCCGCTGCTCCTCAAGCTGAAAAGGATGGATTCAACGGTACTGTTGATGGATACAACAAGGCTGCTACTGATGGAAGCATCAAGCCTGAAGATATCGATGCATACATCGCTAATAACCTAGGCAATAAGTCAATCGCTTACCGTGACGCCTTCAAGAAAGCTTACCTAGATGGTCTAAAGGTTGCTAAGACTGGTGCAGATGCTGCAAACGCAAACGAACCAGACGCAACTAAGGGCCAAAACGGTGCTGCTCAAAAGGCGCAATCACAAGCTTACAACGATGCAACTAATGCATTCCTAGACAAGCTACATGGTGTAGACGACAAGGACGCAACTTCAAACACTCCAGCTGCTGTTGCTGGACGTCAAAGAGCTAGCCAATACGTACTAGCACTACAAGATATTGCTGATGGTCATCCAAACACTGGTAGCACAGATCCTGATTACCAAAAGGGACTAGCTACTGCTGAAGCTGCTGTTGCTCAAGCTGTTGCTGATGCAAAGGCTAACAAGCAATTACCAGCTGACCTAAGTCAAATCCCAGTTCCAAACGGTGTAGACCCAGTTGCTTACCGCGATGCTTATGCTGGAATCCTAAGTGGTTTCTACAATGGTTACAACAGTAAGTCAACTCAAGCTGGTATAAATGATGCTTACTACAACATTGCATTTGGTATCGGATTTGCTAAGGGTAAGGCAAGTATCCCAACAGATACTTCTGCTCCGCTAGACTTCTGGAAGAACGATAAGGCACCTAAGATTACCGATCCTGCAGTTGCTAAGGCATACAAAGAACAATATGCTCAAGCTAAGGCCGGTTTCTACGATGCTCTTAAGAAGAGAGGCTCTAAGTCAAACAACGAATACTACAAGGAAAGTTACAAGACAGCTATGGACGGATTAGCTGGAATGAGACTTGCCGCTAAGGGTGACACTAAGGCCAACCGCGACATTCTTAAGACTAAGGATGCTGCATTCATAAGTGGTTACAATGGTTACCTAAAGGGTATCGAAGCTGCTAAGAGAACTCTTAAGAAGAACAAGAAGCTTTCTGCTAAGGATCTTCTAAACAAGGACAAGCTATACAGCTACACCTTCAAGGAAGGTTTGAAGCACGAAATCAAGATTCAAAGATCACACGGTAAGAAGGCCGGAATTAACAAGGCGCTAGAACGTCATGCAATTCCTAAGGACATTTACACTCATCATTCTGCAACTTATGCTCGTACTTTCGTTGCGACATACAAGAAGGAAATGAAGAGACATATGCCAAGATACATCTACAATGTAGGGACTATCTTCACTCATAACCGTGTTAAATTCACTAACCACACTCGAATCAGAGAATATGCTTACTCAGCAAGATACAATTCAACTGTATTTAGAGTTGTTGGTGTGAAGTACTACAAGAACCGTATCCCAAGATACCGTTTGAGTAATGGTGATGTGGTAACCGCAAGTCAACAAGTACAAAGCGCTTACTACAAGAAACAATACAAGGAGTACCGTGTAATCAAGCCTACTGGAACATTGATCCATACAGGCAAGACATTCAGTGAACGTAATTCAGTAAGAAGATTGTACCGTGGAGAAGTATTCCACGTACGTAAAGTGGTTAAATTCCATGGAATTACTCGTCTATACGTTGGCAAGAATGAATACATTACTTCTAACAAGACTTATGTCAAAGCAGTTATTAAATAATTGCTAACAAAAAAGAGCCACTGGTTAATTCCAGTGGCTCTTTTTTGTATACATATATAAACTTAATCAAAATAATTAAGAAATATTTAAGAATATGATTATTAGGCCTTTTTTATGAACATAAGAGTAGAATAGTGTTAAATTAAGATTAGGATAATTGTACACCTTGTATAGGTACATAAAATCGTGACAAGAGGGGCGATATGTATGCAATATAATAAAAATCAATTCATAAAATCTAATGATAAAAAGATCATGAAAAAGGTAAAGAAACAATGGGTAGTAGTATCCATTGCGACTTTGTCTGTTTTGGGTGCATCCGCTTATGGCATGAATAGTGTTTCTGCTAAAGCTGATGACAACACACAACAAGTGGTCCAATCAAATAATAATAATCAAAATAATTCTAATTCTGGCAATAGTTCAGATAGTAATAATTCTAATAATTCAGGGGATCAGTCTGCCCAAAATCAATCAGACTCTAATAATAGTCAACAAGGCGATGGCGATTATCAATTAACTAACCGTGATGGAGATAGCTCATCAAACACCACTGACAATACTGATAACTCAGCGCAATTCAGTCAACAAATCAGCCAAGGTGCTTCTGATGCTTATAACAACAAGGGAAATAACGCAGTGAACTATAGTGGCCAAGCCCAAGACTACTACCAAGCTGGTTATGCTGGTGCTCTTAGTGCAATGAACGCATACAACACTGACACTAAAGGCCAAGGTACAGGTACTCAAGATACAACATACTACGGTAACACCCCTAATAGACCACAAGGTTACACTGGTAATACTTCAGACGGTGCCAAAGGTGATACTGGTGGTGTTAACAACACTACCAACCAAGATACTGGATCTGGTAATAACGCTTCATACACCTCAGCTCCTACAGATGGTACTCCACTAAGTTACAACACCCCAAGTAACCCTAACCAGGGTGGTGCTGATGATACTCAAGCTGGATATGCTTCTGCTCAAAATTACCAAGACACACTTTTGAGAAAATTAAATCAAACCACAAACCGTAGTGTGCAATTCACTAATGGTTTTACAATTAATGTTCCCACCGCAAATGACGTTTTAATCACAAATGATAGGAACAAGTACGCCCAAAAAGCGGGGCTAGCTACAGCATTTGATCAAGGGGTGACATACGCCTTGACTCAACAAGGATATGCTGATGCCGAAGCAGGTAAGTGGACAGGTGTTAAGGGGGATGGAACTTCTACATCATATGACTTCTATGACAACGGCAATACGGATTTACATAACTCACAAAATCCATACGACTTGGCATACATTGGTGCTAAGGATGCCATTAAGGCACAATATGATAGTAAGAACAACTATCTAAACAATAACTTGCCAAAGGCAATCACATCATCTCAATATGGTTCAGCTTATGTCACTGGTTTTAACGATGTTGTAAAAAACATCAACCAAGGAGTAGCTTATGTTACTAACTCAAACCAATTCGACGCCGTAATGACTAACGGACAAGCTAGCTATTCATGGGGCGGTAACACCCCAGGCAATGTTAAGACTGTTAAACTAGCAGCTGATGTTGACTTCACTGGTGCACCATTCAGTGGTGAAAACAACAACACATACACAGGTAACAATGGTCCATTTACCGTTGATGGTCAATTCCACATGTTGGATATGCACGGTGTATCATATAGAGTTAATACTGCTTCTCAAATCAATATTCAAAACATGCAAGCACTTTATGGATACAACTACTACGGTCCATTTGCGCCTGCTAACAGTAGTCAAACCCTACACTACAAGAACATCAACTACATTGGTTCTCAATTATTGAGTGCCACTAGCAACGATACTTATTTTGCTGGTAACGTTAACGTTTTGGTACCTCAAGATACTTCCACTCCAACATATTACTCTCCATTTGTTGGAAGCAATGGAGTCGTTGTTGAAGGTGGGGGGAATCAAGAAAACTTGGAAATTAAAAACTTCATTCTTGAACCAAATGCTAACTACTTCGGTACAGTTGGTAAATCCATTGGTGCAACCATAATCAACGCCACCGGGAATGTTACTCTAGGACAAGGTTCTAAGATGACATTGATTCCACGTGGTCAAAATAACGGTCAAAGTACATTTGATGGTGGTGACTGGGGAATCTTCTTCTATAGTGGTGGCCAACTAAACGTTAACAAAGATGCTACATTAAATATTATCCCAAGTTATTCACAAAATGGTGGTAGTAACTACGCTGGTGGTGGTATTGCCACTAATGGTTCAACTACAATCAACGTTAATGGTGGTGCTATTAACTACATTGTAGATGGAATGCAACCAGGTGTTTATAACCAAGTATTCGACTTTAAGGCTTATACAAACGTGAACGTCTTAAATGGTGGTTTAATTCAAATTAAATTAACTAACAACCCTGGACAAGCCACTGCATTTGATGGAATTATAAACTTTGCTGCCGGTGGATCAATGAACGTTGGTAACCGTGGGAATCTAGTTGTTACTACAGATAGTACCGGTCAAAGAATGATTCCATTCTATGGTAATTTGAATGTAAATAACGTCGGTGCTAGTCACGTTATTTTAGCCAAAAACCCAAGTACAGGTTCATTTAGTAATAATGCAATTAGTGCATACACCGTATCAGTTGATAATAAGCTATTCTACTACTTCAATTTACCTTCTGGTTCAACTAACTACACTGGTATCGACAGCTCCGGAAATAGTGTTTCTGGTAAGATTACCGATCCTAATCGACTAGAAATTGGTGACGTTCCATCAGTCTCATTCGTTGGTCCAGTTACTAAGACATTAAACGCAGACGGAACAGCTGTAGTGACTGCATACGCTAAAGTTGCCAAGTATGACCCATCCAACGGTCCAATCTATGTCGGTGTATACACTGGTGGAGATTCAACAATTGTAAGAACGCCAAGTAAATTAATTAACAATCCAAGTACCAATTCAACAATCACAAATGCCAATGCCCCAGCTGATCCAAATCAATACTCAGCTACTCAAGCATTGTCATCAAATTATCAAGATGGTCAAGTCGTACCAATAACATTTACCATCCCTAAGACTTTGGTAAACAATTCATTCGTTGGGATGAGACTTACCTATGGAATCAGTTCTGTTGTTCAAACTACTGATGGTACAACATACACGAATACCACTGAAGGATACAACAAGGGAACTAACGGAAAGGTTAAGTACGACAGCAATGGGGCTATGCAAACTAGTCAAGGTAATGTTGCCCAAACTAACCAAGGTGCTACTGATGGTATCAATGACTCCATCAACGGTAATGGTAATGCAAAGGCTGGTCGAACATTTAATGTCCAAACCAGTGCTGATTACTTGAGTGGATATGATAGTGCTGTGGCTGGTTACAAAGCATTTAATGCAAGTAATCCAGATGCAGACTACACACAACTAGCTAGTTACAATAACTCTGCCAACCCAGCAGCATTTATTCAAGGATATCAAGAAGCTTCATACTTGGCTGGTGTTACTTATGCTAGAAATTCTGATTTAAAAAATTTAAAGAACTTTAATAATCCAGCTTTCACTCAGGGGATGAATGATTATAAAACCACAGTTAAGGGTTCATCTATACCTTCCTATGATTCAACAAAAAATATCAATATAGCAGGCTTCCCACAAGTTGGTATTCAACAAGCAATTAATGATAAATACGCTATTTATTATTTCACCGCAGATGAAAATGTTGGATCTTCAACAAAAATTGGTAGTTTTAACGGTCAACAGTATAAATATATCCAATCTGCAAATCTTACTGATGTTATGTCTTCATACTTATCAGTAGCAATTGGTTTCAATAATGCTTTATCACTTTCTAATCCATCTGATCCTAATCCGGATGCTAATGCAAATTATGCAGAAATCTACGGATTTAACCTGGGTAAATCATTAGTAAATGGTGCTAGATCAAGTGTAAAACCTTCACAAAGTCCTTCTGTAAATAAGGATGATATCCCATTTTTAGGTGCTGGAGATGTTGGTTTTGCCTCAGCACAAAGTGGGTTTGCTGCCGTTCAACAAGCTGTTAACTCTCTTAATGGTAAGGATATAAGAACGCTTAAAGAAGCCCAAGCAACCAGTCCAGATCAATTGAGCTCAGACAATTATCAAGGTGACGTTACTGTTTATAAGCAAGCAAAATTTGGTGCTTACCAAGCACTTCTAGGCAAGTCAGATGCTGGTCTAAACCAACTTCAACTAGCTGGATACATTAAGACCATTGGTCCAATTGCTAGTGCAAATGCAATTAGAGACTTCCAAAATGGTTTGCCTCAACCTTATGCTCAAAATGATACGACTGTTCTTGCAACAACTTATCGAAAATCATATGTACAAGCTCAATCTGCTTTTGCTCAAGGTCAGAAAGACGGTCTTTCCGCAGTTTTAGCTAACGCAAATGCAAGTCACACTGCAAGTGATGGTGCTGCTAACCAAAGCAGTGAACCAAGCTCATATAAGCTAGGTTACCAAGCTGCCGTTGATGGTTACAAGGATGGTTCCGCTGGAACTAACCCAACATTAACTAACAAGGACACAACTCAACCAGCTATTTACAACTCTGGTTACCAATTTGGTATGAATGAAGGTCGTCGTACTGCTGGTGCTAACGATTATGTAAATAACGCTATTAGTACCGCCGTTAAAACTACTGATGCCAAGTACGCAGACGGTATTTCAGCTGCTACTCAAGGTTTTAACGATGCTTACAGTCAAGCTCAAGTTACTCAAAACCCAACTACTACAAGTACTGATCACTCTTACGTAATTGGTTTTAATGCTGGTCTTCAAAAGTACGCAGCATACGTTCAAGCTCAAAAAGACGCTCAAGGTTACATTGATGGTGCCAACGCTTTTGCTAACAACCAAAAGCTAACCACTCCATCTGGTCAAACTGCTGCTTATCAAAGTAACTACGCTGCCGGTTTCAATGCCGCCAGTGCAGGTTTGAACACTGCATTAACTAACTTAAACAAGACAAACAAAGATCTAGGAATCGAAGATGCTGGAACCTACACAGCTGACACAGCCGGTGCCACTGCAATTGGTTACTATGCATTTAACGCGCAAAACGTAGGTGCAAAGCAAGCATTCCTAGTACTTGATGCTCAAGGAAAGAACATCACATCACAAAACAATCCAACAGTTGCATATGGAACAGCCGTAGACGCGTACTACGGTTCTTTGGCAAACCTTCAAGGAACTACCTACAATGCAACTAACGATACAACTGCACCGCTATACCAAGCACTACGTCAATTCATCGATGCTCGTGGTAACAAGCGTTACGCTGATGGTTACAACGCCTACCTAGCAGGTAATGCAACACCAACTAACGGTTTCGGTATCGCTGGATACAACGACGCCAGTGATGGTTTCAACCAAAAGGCAGCCCAAAACGGTGCCAACGTTAACTCAGCTGGATACCAAGCGGGTCTAGCTCAATACCAAAACTTCCAAGCTGGAGTTAATGCTGCAAACGCTGATGCAAGTTCAGAACCAGCTAACATTTCTGGTAACGCTGATGCTAACGATGCATACAACGCAACTGTTCAAGGATACAGTGATGGTGCATACAATCCAAACTCACAACAAACCACAACTACTCTTACAAACAAGAGCAAGATCTACAAGTTGGCCTACAACCAAGCATTGACTACTGGTCAACAAATTGGTACTCAAGCATACAATGACTTGGTATATGGTCGAGTAACTGGTGCTACTACACCACAAGACAAGGGTGGTAAGACATTAGCATACTACGCTGTTATTAATGCAATTCTTGCTGGTTTCCAAGACGGACTATCAGGTTCAAGTAGCAGTAACTCACCACAATACCAAAATGGTTACCAACTAGGTCAATCTACTTACCAAGCAGCTATTAACACTGCTGCCAACATTTCAACAGCAACGCACGTCAAGAACGACACAAGCTTGCCAACTAGCACATACGCTAACAATGATGCAAGTAATGCCGTAATCGACGCATACAACGATATGTTGAGAGGGACTGGTCAAAACCAAAGTGACTTGAACAAGGATAGTATTGTCTACAATGCTTTCTACAACATCCTATTCAACTCACTACAAACTGAATACAACAACGGTCAAAGTGCATTTGATAACCAAACTCCATACACTGGTGCATTCAAATACGATAACACACCAGCATACAGTGAAGGTTACTTGAACAAGGCACTTGGATTCCAAGCTGGAATCACTGGATCAACTTCTGATTCAGATATGACCAACTACAAGAACCAAGGTTTCATCACCACTGGTCCCGCATTCCAAGCCGGTCTAGCAGAAGGTAAAGCTCAAGCACAAGCCTTCCAAAACGCTAACAACCAATCAACTCCTGCAACCACAGCAAGTGACGATGTTACCCAAGCTGTCTTCGACGCATTTAACGATGTTAAAAACAGTGGGGTAACCAAGACTGCTTTAGATGGTAAATCAAGTCTATACAAGAAGGTTTACTACATTGCCGCCCAAGATGCCGTTACTGCATACACTAACGGTGCAATTGGTTTTGTTAACGGAACAACTAGAACCGATCCTAACAATCCAAACAACCTTGATGGTTTTGCTTACCAAAACGGTTGGGACAAGGCTAAGTCCGGTCTATTGACCGCATTCAAGGCTAACAATGCTAAGCCGAGTGAAAACGCCCAAAGTACAGGTTATGTATATGGTAAGAACATCTACGCTGGTGCCATGGCTTCAAGTCAACCGGCCGATACAACTACCACTGCCTACAAGGGTTACGTAGCCGCACAAGCTGCTTTGAAACAAGCTAAGGATGACTCAGATAACGACGTTAAGGTTGATATTAACAACCTAACTATTCCGACTGGATACGATAACGGTCAAACAGAGGCGTACAAAGCAATCTATACAGGTGCATACTACCAATATCTACAACAACCAATCCCAACTGATCAAGATAACGACCTGAGCGAAAATGCTTACAAGTTATCCAGAGAAACTAACCAAACGCAAATTGGTGCTAGTGACTTTGTAAACGGTAAGCCTCAACAAGAAACTAATAATGAATACATTGATGGTTACAACATTGCCAAATCTGGTTACCAAGATGGTTTGATCAATGGAACAGACCAACAAACCCAAATGGAAGCCGGTAAGACCAAGGCATACATTTCTGGATACAACGCTGGTGCAAACAAGCATGATAGTTACGTTAAAGCTGTCAATGACCAAGCTTCAGATGGCAGTCAAACCTACGCCGGTGCAAAACAGGCATTGGATGACTACAATAACGCAACTACTGATGAAGCCAAGAACGGTATTTCTGAAAAACAAATTAGCGACAGCGTTAATGCTGAATACGCTAATGCTTACAACACTGCATTGAGTCAAGCCAGAGCAAGTGCTACTCAAGGTGCTAACGACTTTATCGGTGGTCAAGGTCACGCAAGTCTTCCATACAGCGAACCTCAAAAGATTTACGATCAAGCATACAAAGACGCTCAAATTGGTTTCCAAGACGGATTAACTAATCCAAACGCAACCGGAGCCAATGCTAGCCAAACTGCCGGAATCCAAGCTGCGCAAACTTACTCAGCTGGATACCAAAAAGCATTATTAGATGCTCAATCTGGTAACCTAAATCCTAATGCGCACCCAGAATTAGTTGGTTACAAGGATGCTATCCAAGCAATCATCGATGCTAATAACAACCAAGTTAACAAGCAAAGCACTTCAGCTGTATACTCAATTGCTGCTTCTCAACAATTAGGTATCAACGATGCAATGACTAAGTTGGCTCAATCAGCATCAACTGCTCAAAATCTTGGACCAAATGATGCGGTTAATAATAACCAAGTCTCAAGTGATAGCTCATACAAGACTGGATACAACGCCGTCTTGGATGGTTACCACGACGGTAATGCAAGCACCCAAGGATCAACTGCTAATAAAGATGCTTCTCCTGACAAGAACAACCCAGCTTACCAAGAAGGCTATGCCCAAGGTAATGCCGTCGGTAGAAAAGAAATCGGTGCAACCGACTTCTTGAAGGGTAGCGCAATGGGCGCAGAAGATAATAACTACGAAACTGGTTATACTGATGCCCAAGCAGGTTACTCCGATGGAATTAGTGGTGCTAACAACGCCAACGTTTCTAAGGAATACAACCGTGGATATGCAGTAGGTAAACAAGCCAAGGCTGACTACCAAGCAGCTGAAGGCAAGGCCTCACCAAGTGCAAGCGACTCTACCTCAGACACTTACAAGGGTGTTGCTGACGTAATCGCTTCAGTAAAACAAACGGGTGGATTCTCTCCAATTGCCGTTGATTCAAGCCATACTGCGGCATACGTAATGGCTTACAACAAGGCCGGAAATGACGCTATTACCGCTAGTGAAGAAGGTCTATCAGACTTTAAGTCTGGTCTAGTTGCAAATCCAAGTAGTCAATCAACAGTTGCTAACCAAGCTGTGTACCTACAAGCTTATAACGATGCCACTGCTGGATTTAAGGAAGGATTAAGCACAACTCCTACAAGCGAACCAGCTAATCCAAATGCCAAGGCCGGATACGACATGGCTAAGTCCGTTCAAAAGGGTTACCAAGACGCTATGAACGACTTCTTAGCAGGTAAGAGAGATATCAATGCTAACGCCGAACCAGGCTACAAGGACACTATGGGTGCCTTAGTCGATGCTCAAAACAACACAAGAAACACAACTAACACATCACCACTATACGCAGTGACATACTCACAAGAAGTCGGTGCTAACGATGGTATTAACGCTGTGAAGAACGATCCAAACACTTCAAGCGATACTTCAGTTCCAGCTTCTCGTCAAAACAGTGTTAACGCTAGTGCTTACCAATCAGGTTACAAGGGTGCCGTTGATGGTTACAAAGACGGTGCTGCAAGCACTAAGGGTGATTCAACAAACAAGAACGCTAACCAAACAACTGAAGGCGACAACGCAATTTATCAAAACGCCTACAACCAAGGTAATGCTTCTGGTCGTCAACAAGCCGGTGCTAATGACTACACCAAGGGAACTGTTGATCAACAAGTTAAGCAATCAGACAGCAACTATGCAACCGGTGTAAACACCGCTGCTAGTGGTTTCGAAGATGGTAAACAAGCGGGTCAAACTTCAGGCTCAGTTCAACCAACTAATACTGACAAACCTTACGTAACTGGTTTCAACCAAGGGGTCGCTACTGCTAGTGGTTCAAATGCTGCGGTTGCTTCTGGTAACCAAGATGACTCAGGATTAACTGGGGATGCCAAGAACGCTTACTACGGTACTAAGGATGGTTACCTACAAGGTGCCAACGCCGGAAATACTCTTTCAACTAAGCCTTCTGACAACAAGGGTGCAGATACTCAATCCAACTCATACACTGCAGCTCAACAAGATGCATACAACGATGCGGTCGCTAAGGCTAACTTAGGTGCACAAAACGCGTTTAGTGGCACTAAGCCAGTTGCTTACTCAAGTTGGAACCCTGAACAACAAATGGCATACGATACTGGTGTGCAAAATGCTCAAGATGGATACAACGAAGCACAAGCTAACATCCACGCAACAAAACCAAGCAACAACGGTACTAACATGGTTAATACCTTCAATGGTGCCAAGGCTGGTTTCGCAGATGGAACAGTCGGTGCAACCCGTGACATTTCAAGTCAACCAGCTGAATACCAAGCTGCTTACAACAAAGCTAGAGCAGCCGCAATGGCCGTTGCCAAGCAAGGGGTCGCAGACTTTGCTGCAAATGGTAATGATACTAAGTATGGCGCAACCGATGCTTTAGGTAACGCTGAAAGTAAGGGCTATCAAGCTGCATCACAAGGTTACAGTGATCAAGACTTTAGTGGTGCAAGTCGTTCGAATACTGATCCTTCATACCAAGCTGGTGCCCAAATGGATAAGGATAAATACAGTGGTATTGATGATGCCAACTTTGATCCAACTCAAGGTAACTCATACAAGGGAAGTGCCGCTCAAAAGGCAGCATACCTTGGTTTCATCGCTGGATACAAAGATGGTGCAAATGGAACAAGTGACAACATTCAACCATCTGATCCTACACAAGCTTACGTATACAATGACGCATATAAGCAAGCCAAGAAGCAAGGTTCTCAAGATGCTAGAAATGGTGCTAATGCATATGTAAATAACACAAGCATTCCTCAAGGCGACAGTTTATCTGCTCAAGCTAAACAAATTGGTTATGCTAAAGCACGAACTGGTTTTGCTGATGGACTAAACAACCAAAATAACAGTAACAACGCATCATACAAGACTGGTTACCAAGCTGTTAACGCTGCTAAGATTGGTTTGGCAGAAGCAGAAGCGGGCAACAAGAATTCACAAAGTACTATTAGTGATTTGAATTCATACAATGATGCTCAAACTGCTTACAATGACGCAAGCACAGCTCTTGCAAGTAACCCAGATGACACATCTGTTACTCAAACAAACAACTCTCCAGCTTACCAATACGCATACAATCAAGCTAAGCAAGATTTAAATGCTCAATACAATGCTGGTAAGCAACAATTCTTGAACAGATATGCAGCAGGAACCACTCAAGCTGATACTAGTTCTGCTAAGTCAACTCAAGGAATCAGTGCAATCAACCAAGGTTTCAATGAAGCCGTTAAAGGATTCCAAGATGGTATGACTGGTGCCAGTGCTCCTACATTATCAACAAGTGCTGCCGCTGCTGGTTTTGCTGAAGGACAACAAGCTATCAATGCCGTAAACGAAGTAACTGGTGGCCAAACTACTCCAGATTCTGGCAACAACGATGCTTCATACCAAAAGGCATTTGCCGCAGCCGTTGCTGCTAAGACTGCATTTGATATGAACCCAGATATCCCAAGTAAGGTGCCATCAAATGATGCTAATGCCTCAAACCCAGTTTACTCATTAGCGTACAGTGCAACTGTTTACACACTTTCAACATCTTACTCAAATGGGGTACAACAACTTCTAAGTGGTCAACCACTTCCAGCTAACGCCTCAACTGAATACACTGCTGGTTTCAATGATGCCAACAATGGTTTCGATAACGCATTGAACGGTCCTAACTATCCAGATACTAATCAATATGGATACGTTACTTCCGGTGCTCAACAAGGTCTAGCAGTAGGTCAAAGAGCATTGTCTGGTTACAACGCCGCAATGCAAAACAACACCACACCAACAACCGACTCAGTTCAAAATGATGCTAACAGTGGTGCTACTGCCGGATACAAGGATGCAATTTCTGGTTCTAAGCAAACTGATGCACAATTAGCACAAACTAGTTTGGCATACAGAAAGTCATACGCTAAGGCTTATGATGACGTTAAGAACGCTGTTCTAACAGGTTCAACTAACTTCGTAAGAGGACAAACTCCTGACAAGTCAAACAGCCAATACTCCAAGATTATGGAAGGATACAATTATGCTTCTCAAGGTTTTGCATACGCTAAGAGCCATCAAAGCAAGGACACAACCGGTTTAACAGATGATCAAAAGAACAACTCATCATTCATGAGAGGGTTCTACGCTTATGTTGACGCTGTAATTGGTTACAACGATGCGCAAAACGCAACATCTGATACTGCTCCATACAACGCTTCCTACAAGGAACAAACACGTGGTTACGAAGGAGCAATTGATGGATACAGAGATGGTAAGAACGGAACTGCTCAATACACTAACAACGAAGTCTTCCCAGCCTCACAAGTTGCTTACGACCTTGCATACCAAGATGCCAAAGCTAAGGCAACTCAAGGTGCAATCGATGCATTATCAACCAATCCAACAACTGATACTTCTCAATTCAAAGTAAAACAATTGGATGCATATCAAACAGGTAAGAACAACGCAGTTACTGGTTACAACCAAGCTAAGTCAGACTTATCTGCTTCAAACACTAATCCATACACTGCCGGAACCGATTCATACAACACCTTCAATGGTGCCCACGATGGTTTCGTAGCCGGAATTAGTGGTAATGGTACACCAGCATCAAACGACCCAGTCTACACAGCCGCTTACAACAAGGCTCAAGCAGAAGCTAACGCCAACGTTTTAAATGGTGTGGCTGACTTCGCCAAGAACGCTGACGATACCAGCAAGCAAAGCCAAACTGACGCTACTAACCAAGCTCTATACAATGGTTACAACAATGCTAGTGAAGGTTATGCTGCTCAAATTGGTGGTACTGCTGATAGCACTAACACCAACGTTGCATACGTAGCCGGTGTTCAAATGGCAATCGATAGAGGAAACGGTATCAATGCAGCAATCGCAAATCCAAATGCCACAGCATCAGGATCAGCCGCAGAAGTTGCCGCATTTAACGCAACTATCGCTGGATTCAAGGATGTCATTAACGGTACAGCTACTGGCCAAACTCCAGATTCCAACGATACCGCTGAAACCAAGGTTTACTTGGATTCATATGGTCAAGCTCAATCAACTGCTTTAACTAATGCTGCAACCGGTGCGCAAGCATTCGTTCAAAACACTGGTAAACCAGCAAATGGTAGTGACTACAATTCAATCGCTACACTAGCTGGATACAACCAAGCTAAGAGTGGTCATGATGACTTTGTCGCAAACAGGTCCACTCAATCAACTACTGCTGCTTACATGACTGGTTACAATGCCGCCAAGTCAGCTGCTAGTGGTTTAGCCGATGCGCAAAACGCAACTAACAGTGGTCAAGGTACCGCACTAGATGCAACTGCATATGGTGATGCTCAAACTGCATACACTGATGCATTCAACTATGTAACAGCCCATCCACAAGACACAGCAGATCAATCATTTGCTAACAAGTCAACTGCATACAACGACTCATACAATGCAGCTAAGACTTACCTACATGGTCAATACGTTGCGGGTCAAAACCAATTCGTCAGCCAATACGCAAATGGAAACAACTCAGCTAACCTAAGTGGTGTTGCTTCAACGCAAGCTCAAACATTGGTTAACCAAGGATTCAATGACATGCTAAGCGGTTATAACGAATCCATTAATGGTAACAACCTAAACGGTAGTGCAAGTTCATCAGACACCCCAGTTCAACAAGCTGGTTTCAATGAAGGACAACTTGTATTGAAGGCTGCTAACCAAGTAGCTAACGGAAACACTACCGGTGATGCAGGTAACAATGACGCAATTTACCAAAAGGCTTTAACTGCAGCTAACGTGGCTAAGACTGCATTCGATGCTAACCCAGATATCTCAGATATGGTAGCTACAAGTGATAGCAATTCTTCAACTGCTCCATACACTAACGCCTACAAGGCAACTGTGGATCAAATGAAGGCTAACTACCAAGCAGGTATTTCACAATACCTAAGTGGACAAGCTACTCCATCCAACGTACCTAGTGAACTAACACAAGGTTACAACGATGCTAAGACTGGATACGCCACAGCAATGCAAGGTTCAACAATGGCATCCAATTCAACAAGTGGTGTTCAAACTGGTTTCAACCAAGGACAACTTGTATACAACGGATACACTAATGCTATGAACAACCAAGCTAGTGCCGGAAGTCGAAACCAACACCAAGTTGATGGTTACAACGGTGCTTCCGATGGTGTCAAAGTTGCAATGACAGCCGGTGGCACAGTGCTAAGTGATGCTCAACTAAAGGCTAATGGTAAGTCATTCGACTACATCCAAGCCTACGATAAGGCTGTTAACGAAGCCCAAAACTCAAGATCAATGGGGGCCCAACAATACCTATCAGGTCAAAGCAGACCAACAGGTACAACCCAAATTGAAAACTCAAAGGCTCAAGGTTATGACGATGCCAAGTCTGGACACGACGCGGCTGCAAATGGAACAGCTCTTACAGATGCTCAAAAGGCCAATAAGGAATTCATGGCCGGTTACAATTCATACTCAAACAGTATGAGTGGCTATGATTCTTATGAAAACGGTGGTCAATTGGATCCAAACGCTAGTCAAGCTCAAAAGGACGCCTACGATGGTGCTCAAGCAGGTTACCAAGCCGGACCAAACGGTAAGGGTATTCCTGATATGACTGGTAAGTCACCAGCATACATTGACTCATTCAAGAAGGCCTACGAAAAAGCCAAGGAAATCGCCAACCAAGGTGCTGACGATGCAATGACTGGCAAAGACAATATTCAAAGCAACTGGAGTGCTCCACAAAAGGACGCTTATGCTGCAGGTCAAGAAAATGCTACATCAGCATACAACGCAGTTAAGGCCAATATTAGCGCTGTAAACAAGAATACAAGTGGTTCTGATGCTTCTGAAGCATTCGATGGTGCTAAGGCTGGATTTGCTGCGGGAACTACCGGTTCAAATGATGACAGTATCCTAAACGGCAAGTCACAATTGTTCAAGGATGCCTACAATAAGGCTAAGAACGAAGCAATCGCTGCTGCAAAACAAGGTCAAGCTGACTTCGAAGCTGGTAACATTAATGGAGCAAGTTCTGGTCAAGACGCGTTGAGTGTTGCCAGATCAAATGGTTACAACCAAATGCAAAAAGGTTTCAATGATGCTAACGCAAATCCTCAAACCATTGATCCTAATAACCAAGACGCTTCATACCTAGCTGGTAAGGCAATGTCAGACCATGTAAAACAAGGGATTGCAGATGCTAATGCCAACGGTTCAATCAAGAACTATGGTGCTGATGGTACCAAGACACCAGCTGAAATTGCTGCATACAATGCTGCAGTTAACGGATACTACGCTTCAGTTAACGGATACAAAGATGGTGCTAGTGGAGATAAAGACCACAGTAACCCACTAAGTCCAGCTCAGGCTGCTGCCTACAACTATGTATATCAATTAGCATGGAATGATGGTGGTAAGCAAGCAATGCAAGGGGCTCAAAGATACGAAAGTGGTAACCAACCATCAACTGATGAAGGTATTCAATCACTTGCCCAAAACATCGGTTACAACGATGCAAAACGTGGACACGATGATTTTGCTAATAACAAGCAACCAACTGGTAACGTTACTGCCGCATACACATTGGGTCGTGACATGGCCAAGGCTGCTCAAGATGGTCTAGCTGACGCTATCAAGGGTCAAAACAACTCAAGTGCTTCTAAGCAACCAAGTGCATACAATGATGCACAACAAGCTTACAGGGATGCTGCTAGCGCTGTTTCATCCAATCCAGATAACCCAGCAGGACTACCAGCAGGCAAGTCTGTTTCATACCAAGACGTATACAACAAGGCTGTCTCAGCTCTACAAACTCAATACCAAAACGGTGCTAGCCAATTTGGTTCACAATACTCAAATGGTAAGACTTCAGCCGACGAAACTGCAGTTAACTCCGATCAATCCAAGCAATTGCTACAACAAGGATTTAACGAAGCGAAAGCCGGCTATGAAGAAGCGCTACAAGCTGCTAAGAACACGGATGGTACTTTGAACCTAAACGTTCAACCAGGTGCTAACGACAGCAGTGCTAAGAAGGTCGGATTCAACCAAGCATTGGTTGCACTAGCTGCAGCTCAAAATGTTGCTAACGGTGAAATCCAACAATCACAAACTGGACCAATGTACAATACTGCATTTGAAGCAGCCATCGCTGCTAAGCAAGCATTGCACAACAACCCAGATGCTGATGTTAACCTTCCATCAACTGATCCAAACAGCAACAACCAAGTCTACAAAGACGCTTACAGTGCTGCGATGACTCTAATGAAGCAACACTACAACCAAGGTTACAGTGACTTCATGGCAGGAAAGTCTGCACCAACAGGTGACACTCAAGCAGACCAAGATGGTTACAACAACGCTAAGGCTGCTTACGCTCAAGCGTTGAAGAGCCAACCATTGAGTGGTTTGACTTACCAAGATGCTAAGAGTCACCAAGCTTACGCTGCAGGTCAAAAGGTTGTTAATGGATACAGGGATGCATTCAACAAGCAAAATGAAGATACCACTAAGGATTCAAGTGATGCTTACCAAGCAACCAAGGACGCTTACAGTGATGCAAACGCTAACACCAAGCGTGATTTGAGCAAGGCATCATTAGACTACGTTACTGCATACAACTACGCTATGAAGATGGCAAACGATGCAAGAAATGACGGTGCTTCTCAATTCGTATCTAAGGGAACTACCGACTTTGGTAGTCAAACATTGGCAAACGATGCTCAAAATAATGGTGCAGCTGCTGCTCAAACTGGTAAGCAAGACGCTAAGGATAACAAGTCAACCAATGCTTCAACGGATACTGCTTACCTAATTGGTTTTAACTCACTATCAGGTGCTACTGATGGTTCTGAAGATGCTAAGAACGGTAACTCAATCAAGAGTGCTGATGAACTATCTAAGGATGGCAAGGATCAAAACTACATCAATGCCTACACTGATGGTTACAACGGTACTAAGGCCGGATACACTGACGGTCAAGATGACAACCCACAAGCTGATTTGAGTCAACAAAGTCAATCCTACAAGGATGCTTACAACAACGCATACAATGATGCTAAGTCAATCGCCAACCAAGGTGCATTGGATCAACTTGCTGGAAAGAATAACCCAAGTGGTTACAACACTCTACAACAAGCCGCATACAATGCCGGTCAAAGCAATGCCCAAAGTGCTTATGCATGGGCACACGATGACGTTAACAACAAGAACAAGTTCATCAATAACTCCGATGCTTCAGAAGTCTTTAACGGGGCTCAAGCCGGATTCACTGATGGAAAACTAGGAAATGTTGCTAACGTTACTGCCCAAACCGCTGCATACCAAGCTGCCTACAACAACTCTAGAAGCCAAGCTGGAGCTCAAACAGTTCAAGCAATTAAGGACTTCCAAGCAGTTAAGGATACAACTTACAATGCAGACCAAGGCAAGAATGACGCAGAATCAGTTGCTTACACTAATGCATATGACCAAATCAAGGCTGGTTTCAATGCTCAAATTGGTCAAACTGCAATGGTAGACTCTACTGGCAAGGATTCATCATATAAGGCCGGTATCCGTATGGCTAAGGATGTTCAACTAGGTATCTCAGACGCTTCTAACAACCCAAGTCGTACAGATTACGTTGGTACTGATACTCAAAAGGCTGCCTACGCAGCAACCCGTGATGGATACCATGACGGTAGTTACAACAGCAATACCACAATGGACTCATCATTAGCTCCACAAAAGTATGCATATGATTATGCTTACAAGTTGGCTAAGGCTAGTGGTTTGAATTCAGCAATCAATGGTGCCAATGTTTACATCCAAGCAGATGCCCAAGCTCCAGTAATTACTGCTGACGGCATTGCTCA
The DNA here is from genome assembly GCF_026535805.1 of Lactobacillus sp. B3795. NCBI lineage: Bacteria > Bacillati > Bacillota > Bacilli > Lactobacillales > Lactobacillaceae > Lactobacillus > Lactobacillus sp. B3795. The sequence goes on along the minus strand of NZ_JAFNPE010000015.1, from coordinate 82,339 downwards.
ACAAAAGGGTTACAATGACGCTCAAGCTGGATACCAAGCATACCTAAGCAACCCAAGTGGTAGTGTTGATACTAGTCAAACTAAGGCATATCAACTAGGTTATGCAGCCGCTAAGGAATCCAGAAATGGTATCGCAACATTTAACAAATTGACCAATCCAACTGCTACCACCACTGATCCAAACACTAACCCAAGTGCAAACGACCAAGATGGTTTTAACGGTACTCGTGACGGATACTTCGCCGGAATTGCTCGTCAACAAAAGCAAGTATTCGATACAAGTTCAAGTCAATCTCGTGCTTACCAAGATGCATACAATGCAGCCTACGACTCAGCTAGATCCAAGGCTCAAGCTGGTGCAATTGATAAGTTAGCTGGTCAAAACAACGCACAAACTAGTTGGACTCAAGCTGATCAAAATGCATACGCATACGGTCAACAAATTGCTGATAAGGCATACAACGATGCAAACACCAACCAAAATGCAAGTTCATACACTGCTATCAACGATGCAACTGATGCATACGCAGGTTCTAATGCCGGATTTGCTGATGGTACTTTAGGTAACAATAATTACCCAAGTGATACTTCAGCTAAACCAGTTTACTGGGCAGCTTACAAGAAGGCCCAACAAGCTGCTGTTAACGCTGCAGTTAAGGGTGTTTCAGAATTCGCTGCCGGAGCAAACCAACCAGCTAGTGCAAACAACACCGACCAAGTATCTAACGCTGAAAACTACGGATTCAACCAAGCTCAATCTGGTTACTCAGATAAGATGAGTGAAGGTAATCCAAATAGTTCAAACGTTTCATACATGGCTGGGTACAACTTGGCTACTGACCAAACAAATGGTATGAACGATGCTCAAATTGGTAACAACAATCCTTCTTCAGCTCAATACAGCAAGGATGCATACAATGCCGCATATCAAGCAGCTGTTAATGGTTTTGCTGATGGTAGTAAGAATGTAACTACCAACAGCAACCCAACTAATCCGGCTCAATCATTGGTATACAATGCCGTCTATGGGGTTACCTCTCAATTAGGTACTGCAGCTGCTAAGTTTGGTGCAGTAAATGCTCTAATTGGTAACGCGAATACTAATAAGACTGATATTCAATCACTTGCATTTAGCCAAGGTTACAACGACGCTACTAAGGCAAAACAAGATGCATTCAACAACTACAAGCAAGCCCACAACACAGATACTGGTAATTACACCCAAACATACAACGGTGTAACCGATGCAATTAACGATGTCTTGAATAACCAACCACAAAAGGTTTCAGGAAACACCACTCCTTACAACGCTGGATACTCAAACGTATATCGTTACGCTACCAACCTTGCTCAAACCGGTGCATTGAATTACTTGAATAACACAACTGCTACTCAAAGTACTAATGCTGATACCGATATCTACAACAAGGGAGTTAGAGATGCAACTGGTGCTTATACCGCAGCCGTTACCGATCCTAACCAAACTGAACCTAGTTCATACGTATCAGGTGGTAACGCCGATAAGACATTCAATGGTGCTTCACTAGCATTTAACGAAATCGCTGTTGGAAACACTTCGCTAGGTACCAATGGAAACACCGATCCAGTATTCACTGCCGCATACAACAAGGCACTAAATGATGCCAAGACCTATGTAAACCGTGGTGCCGTGGCATTCGGTAAGCTAACTGGATTCAACGAAGCAGTTAAAGACTTTTCAAATCAAGTTGCTTACAGTAATGCAATTATTAGTGGTTATGTTGGAGCTCAAAGTGCATACGTTGAAGCACAAGCTAACTTGAATGAAAATCATTCAAGTGATAGTGCTTATGACCAAGCTTACAGTGGTGCCGTCGCTGCCTTTAACAATGTTGTTAACGGAAACGAAAGTGACACTACCGCTAAGGATGGTAAGTCAGAAGTATTCCAAGCAATGTACGACCGTGCATTGAGTCATGGAATTGCTCAATCCAAGAAGGGTGGAATTGCATTTGCTAACGGTAAGAACCAATCAACTGCTGGCGATTCCAATGCCAAGATGTACAATAAGGGTTACTCTGATGCACAAACTGCTTACGCAGCCGCTCAAAGTGATCCAAGTCAAGCTAGTCAACACACTAACGATACCAACAGTGACAATGCCTATAAGGGTGCCGCAGCCGCATTTAACGATGTGACAAACGATACTCCAGGTGCTCACCGTGATAACGAAAGTGTTGTCTACAAGGTTGTCTACAACAAGGCATTAGCCGAAGCTCAACAAAACGCCACTTCTGGTGCCAACGCTAGATTAACTAACGTAGCACTAAGCGACGGCGTTAAGAACATGGGCAACACCGCAGCTAAGAGTGCATTCACAACTGGATTCAACGATGCAGATAAGGGTTATACAGATGCTCAAAACGATATGACCAAATCAAGCGCACATGGTACAACCAGCAACCTTGATAGCACATATCGTGGTGCCGCAGCCGCATTCAATGATGTTGTCAACAACACCATCAATGCTGGTAAGAACGCCGATAGTAGTTCTGTATATCAAAACGCCTACAACATGGCATTGGCTGAAGCCGTTGCTCATGCCAATGATGGTGCTCAAGCATTCTCAAATGGTCAAACATTAGATGATAGCTTGAAGAGCCTTCCAAATGATTCAGCAAAACGTGCATTCACAACTGGATTTAACGATGCTAAGAATGCTTATGCAGCCGCAACTGCTAACCCAGCAGATAACACTCATACTGGTCAAAGCAACTTTGACGAAACATTCCGTGGTACCGCTGACGCTTACAAAGCTGTAGCAAGTCACAAGTCATCCGATGCTGGTAAGGCTTCAGATACTAACAAGGCTTACACCGCTGCATACAACAAGGCCTTCGCAGAAGCTACTAAGTTTGCTCAAACCGGTGCAATTGACTTCGGTAAGAGTGTCGATGCAACACTGGGTCGTACCCAATTTGGTAACAACCAAGCTGCCAAGGTTGTTTACACTACTGGATACAATGACGCTAGGGTAAGTTATGCTAAGGCACAAGCTAACCCAAGTGATCAAGGTAACCACACAAGTCAAAGCAACGCCGATGAAGCATACGATGGTGCTGCTGCCGCATTTAATGATGTTGCTAACAACCAAGCTGGTAAGAATGCTACAAATGGCAACTCAGTTTACGCATCAACTTACGCTCGCGCATTGAACGAAGGTAAGGCAATCGCAAGTAAGGGTGCTCAAACTGCACCACTTGGTAATGACGCTGTCAACCAAGCGCTTGCAGTTTACAAGAACAACCAGGCAGCTCAAAAGATGTTCAACACCGGTGTAACCAACGCTAACGCTGCTTACGCTGATGCAAGAACCAACCCTAACAACACAATCGATCACAACACTACAAGTGATTACGATGAAGCTTACAAGGGTGCTGCTGCCGGATTCAATGATGTCGCAAGTGACCAATTCAACAGTCAATTTGCTAACGATAGCAACCCTGTATACCAAAACGCTTACACTAAGGCTGCAAATGAAGCAACTGCTTATGCAACTCAAGGTGCAATCCTAGGTAACACTGGTAAGCAAATTACTGATGGTTTGAATGGCTCAACTGACCAAGCTGTAATCAACGCCGTAACTTCTGGTTACAACGATGCTTACACTGGTTACGTTGCAGCTATCCAAGATCCAAGCAAGAACTTCAACCATACTTCAAACAGTAATGTCGATAAGTCATACAGCGGTGCTGCCGCAGCATTTAACGATATTGCCGGAAACAATGGTAAGGCTAGTCGTTCAATTAGCTCGGATCCTGTATACACAACTGCTTACGACAAGGCATACGCACTTGGTTTGCAATACCAAAACCAAGGTGCAGCTGATGCTGCTAACAATGTCGATGAACAAACTGGTATCAATGCTTTGAATGGTAACCAAGGTTTGATTGACGTATACGACCGTGGTTACAGAGATTCAGGCGATGGTTACAAGCTTGCTCAACAAAATAGAAACGACCAAGCCAACCACACTTCAGATAGTAACTCCGATGTATCTTACAACGGTGCTGCTGCCGGATTCACCGACACAATCAACGGTGAAGTTGGTAAACATCAAAACGATAACCAAACACCAACCTATCAAAATGCTTACACTCGTGCCGTTAAGGAAGCCCAAGCACAAATCCATCAAGCCACACTTGATTTTAACAATGGTTTGAATAGAGATACTCAAGCTCAACAAATCAGTGCTGGTTCTGATAAGGATGCTTACGTAACTGGTTACAACAACGCTAGTGACGTATACAAGAGCGTCCAAGACTCAGGTGAAAACGATGGTAAACACACATCAGACAGTGTTGACGATGAACAATACCGTGGTGCAATGAACGCATTCACAGATGTCATCAACGGCACTCCTGGAGCTAACGCTTCAACTGATAGTGTGGCTGCTTCTGAAAAGGAAACCACAAGTGATGTATACACAAGTGCTTACGCTAAGGCTCAAGTCGAAGCTACTCAAGATGCCTTGAATGGTGCAACTGACTTCATCTCACCAAACGCAACTGGTAATGCTCCAACTGCTGCTGGTAAGTTGAAGGCATACGACAAGGGTGCAAGTGATGCACAAGATGCTTACGAATTAGCTCAAAACGATAGAACTCAAGGTTCAACTCATTCAACTGACAGTAACTTTGATGTTGTCTACACCAATGCTGTTGCTGGTTTCAATGATGCTATCAACGACCCATTAGCACCTGCTAAGAGTGGCAATGACCTAGCAACATTGACTTACAACAAGGCATTAGCACAAGCTAAGCAATCAGCCCTAAACGGTGTATTGGCATTCAATAACGATGACCATGATGCTGCATTTGCTAATGAAACTAAGCAAAGTGATAGGGATGCATTCAATGTTGGTTACAACCAAGCACAAAGTGGTTTCACTGCTGCTGAAATTAATTATTTGGATGCAGCTCATCACGACACTAACTCCTATGCTGATCAAGTCTACACCAATGCTGCTAAGGCATTTAAGGATGTTAACAACAGAACTGGTCAAGTTAAGGACAATGCCGAAAACGACGTTGCAGGATCTGCTTACAACAAGGCCTTCAACGAAGTATTCACCATCGCAAACAATGGTGCTGATGATTCAGTTAAGGGTGTAGCACAAGCTACTAATGTTGCTCAATATGCTGGTAAGAAGGCATTATCTGATGCCTACAACGCAGGATACGATGATGCAACTAAGGCCTACGCGGATGCTGAAAATGACCACAGTAAGGCAAACGACCATACTAGTGATAGTAACTACGATCGTGTCTACCGTGGTGCCGCACTTGGATTTAGTGATATTATCAACCATCAACCTGGTCAAAACGCCAAGGTTGATTCCAACAAGGCATTTGTTGATGCATACAACAGAGCATCACAACAAGCATTTGAAAAAGCTCATGATGGTGCTATCGATGCCAACGGTCCAAAGCAAGCTCGTCAATTGAATACCAACGCTGACAAGCAAGCTTACCAAGCTGGTTTCAATGATTCTACAAACGGATACAGCGAAGCTCAAGGTAACCCTGATGATAAGTCTAAAGCCGATGAAACAACTAATGCTGGTCTAGCATATGCCGGTGCCGCAGCGGCATTTAACGATGTTGCGGATGGCAAACCAGGTGAACATGGTCAAACAATCGCTGATCTTGTTTACCAAAATGCTTACAACAAGGCATTTACTGAAGGTAAGGTTAATGCAAATAGCGGTGCTACTGCATTTGGTCTTGGTCACACACTAAGTGATGACACTAAGCAATTTGCAAGTTCTGGCGCTAAGGTTAAGGACTACACCAAGGGGTACAATGATGCTCAAGCTGCATTTGCTGCAGCCCAAAGTGATGCTAGTCAAGTCGACCAACACAGAAGTGGCAGTGATTACGATGAAGTCTACTCCGGTGCTGCAAACGCCTTTAACGACGTTTCCAACCACACAGTTGGTCAACACAGAAATGACTCAAATAATCCTGCATACGTTGCCGCATACGACAAGGCATTAACTTCTGGTCAATCAAACACCCAAGATGGTGCTTTGACATACTTGACTGATAGCCAAGATTACGACCACAAGATGGATTCATTCGCCACTCAAGCTGAAAAGAGTTCATTTACAACTGGATTTAACGATGCTAAGAAGGGTTACGAATTAGCACAACAAAATCCAATGCTTCAAAGTCATATTGATCAAAATGATTTAGATGACACTTACCGTGGAGCAGCTGCCGCATTTAACGATGTGAAGAATGGAAATGCTGGACAACACGCTAAGAGCGAAGATAATCCAATTTACCAAAAGGCATACGACAAGGCAGTAGCTGAAGCCATGAATTCATTCACCGATGGTGCTAACGAATTCAATGACAACAAGCTAAACTCTGCAAGTGGTGTTGATGCAAATAGTCTAGACCACAACAAGGGTTACCAAGATGCTAAGGCACAATACGAAAATGTCTTGGTAAATGGCGATGATAACCTTCCTGACAATGCAAATCCTGCACAAAAGATTGGTTACCAAAAGGCTAAGTCAGTCGTAGCCGGAATTATCGACGCAACTAGTGGTAACAAGCAACAATCAGATGATCCAAACTATGTATTGGGTTACAATTCTGCTCAAGCCGCATTACGTGATGGTCAAGCATTTGCTCAAGCCAACGGTAAGCTTGATAATGTAAATGACATTCCAGTTCCTGATGGATTAGATCCAGATGCATATCGTCAAGTATTTGCCGGTGCTTATGAAGGTTACAAGACTGGTGCAGGACTACAACCTAAGAACCCAAGTCAAAATAACCCAGCATTCGTCAATGCTTACAACAATGGTTACAACAAGGCTGCCAGCATTATTCCAGCTAAAGAAGATTACCTATACAATGGTAAGAAGACTGACTTCGACAGCAGAACCGACAAGAGCTCGTATGACCAAGCATACAAGCAAACCGGGGATGGCTTTGCTGATGGAATTAAGGATGTCGGCATCAAGAACCCTGATTCTGGTTACTACGTAAATGGTTACAACGCTGCCAAGATTGTGATTGCCGCAATGAAGAAGGCTAAGACCAACGCTAAGTTGACTAACCAAGAACTAAAGGCTCTAGGTGGAGTAACTTACGTCAATGCCTTTAACGGATACCGTCAAGGTGTTAAGGCAGCTCAAGCAAGTGCTCGTACCCACAAGAAGTTAACTGCTAAGCAATTGGCTGATAAGGGTGAAGTATTCGCATACACTTACAAACAAGGATTCAAGATTGAAACAGCTCATCAAACTAAGATTGGTAAGAAGTCCGGAAGTGCCCGCGCAATCAAGCGTAGTCCAATTCCTATGAGTATTACCAAGAACCACTCAGCAGCATATGCTAAGGCATATATTGCAGAGTACAAACGTCAATTCAAGGCTCACATGCCAAGATATATTTACAACGTTAAGACTATCTATAGTCACAGAAGAACTAAGTTCTCCAAGGGTTCTAGAATCATCAAGTACAAGTACTCAAGAAGATACAACGCCCACGTATTCAAGGTTATCGGTATCAAGTACTACAAGAACCGTGTACCAAGATATGTTGTATCTGGTGGTCGCCTAGTTACTGCCGGTCAAATGGTCCAAGATGCATATTACCGTGGTGATACTGCTAAGACTACTAAGAATAGTGGCAACAAGAAGACTAAGAACAAGCCAATGGTATTCCGTGTAATTAAACCTACCGGTGCATTGATCCATACAAGTAAGAAGTACAGCAAGTACAATGTAATCAGAAGAGTTCGTCAAGGACAATTGATTCACGTTGTTAAGGTTGTTAAGTACTATGGATTGACAAGACTATACCTAGGACACAACAGATACTTTACTTCAAACAAGACCTTCGTTAAGAAGGTAAGATAGTCGAAAAAAAGACCTAGCAATTTTGCTAGGTCTTTTTTAATCCAATCTAATTTATACAGTTTATTTATCTTTTTTAAGTTTTCCTTAAGGTTGAGTTTGATAGATTAACTAAAGGTTATAGTGGTAGTAGAATAAAATTGTGAAGCTTAAGGACGTTGATTTCATAGGTATTTAACCAAATTTAATCTACAATCAGTTTTGTCATTCACAATGCATTTACGTGAATATTATGTTCAAATTTAAAGGGCTTCAACTTTTGAAATTGGTTAATTTAGTTGTTCGGTTTGTATAAAACACTAAATTAAAAATCCAGAGAGTCAAAAATAATGGGGAGGGCTTTCTTTTGCAATACAATAAGAATGAAATTCAAAAGACCAATGATAAAAAGATTCTACGTAAAGTAAAGAAACAATGGGTTGTAGTCTCATTAGCTTCTTTTGCTTTTCTAGGTGGAACTTCGTTGGCATTAATGTCACACGGAGTCTCCGCGCACGCTGATGATAATGGTAACAACACTTCAGTTGTTCAAGCCAATAGCACTCAGCAATCATCAGATCAAAAGACGGATGATAATAGTCAAATTGCATCAAGCAATGATCAACAAAATCAAAGCAACCAAAATGATGCTAACAAGGATAATGGTCAAAGTACTACTAACAATAGTACTCAAAACCAAAACGATAGCAACAACAATAACGATGATCAACAACTATCAAATCGTTTAGGTTCTAGTGACCAATCCAACAATCGAAACCAAACTACCGACATTGTTAATAATCAATCTGCAGATGCTGCAGCAAACTACCAAAAGCATCTACAAGGTAACACTCAAGATGCTAACGATAACAATGCCCAATATACTCAAGCAATTAACCAAGGGGTTAGTGACGCATACAGTAACCGTAATGCCAACAACGATGACATAACTGATAACAACATCAAGGAATTATACAGTGCTGCTTACCAAGGGGTTAATGCCGACCAATCAAAGAGTATTTCTGATAACATGGCTAGTTCATCAATTGATGATATCAAGAATGCAGCTGCCAACACTTCATCAATGCTATACATTGCCTACAAGTATGGTGTTGATTTCAAGAAGAACGCGGATGATGCATTTAATGATGCTACCACATCAGGATCAGATGATTACACTAAAGGAAGCAATCGTCCTAGTGCTGATTCTGGTTTACAAGCTATGTACGATAACGCCTACATGGGTGTTAGAAACGCTTTAAATCAACAATTCGATTCAAATAACAAGTTCAACACATCTGGATATGATGCCAACCCAGACGATAAGAACGTACCACACAACAACACTAATACCAGTGCTGCTCAATACAAGGCAACCTTCAATAAGATGGTTAACGACTTTAACAACGGCATTGTTTATGCTAACAACAATGCCCAATTTAATAGTGCCATGGTTGCCTCAGGTACTACTAACATTCAAAAGATTGTGTTGACTAACAACATCAGTTCAAGTGGAACTGTTACCAACCTTGGGAACTTGACTATTGATGGTCAAAACAAGTTCTCATTAAGTGGTGCATACACTTTCAACAAGTCCGATAGTGGCTCTGTTGTTAAGATTCAAAACGTTACCAGTCTAGGTAGTTCATACGTTGTAAACGGTAATGGATTCGTTGAATACGATAACGTTAGATACAATGGTACTTTTGACAACCTATTCAATCCAAGTAACGGTAATGGTAACTATGTATTAGGTGCCAATGTATACACTTCAGATGCAACTACCAACAATGGTATCATCACTTACAATGAAACCTACAAGAACTTAAACACCCAAGGTGGTAAGTTCGTTGTTGGTGCCAATGGTCAATACACATTTAATTCATTGATTGCCAACTATATTGTGTTTCAAGAAGGCTCAACCGTTAACTTGAACCCAGTGGAAATTGATAATCATGTATACAAAAGTAGCTGGGGAAAAACAGTTCAAACACCCGATTTAGATTCAACTATCATGCCAAGCTACGGTATTATCGCCAATAACAACATTAACGTGCACACCGGTGCTACCGTTAACATCACATTAGGTAACAATACTAACGGTATCCGTGTTGGAAACATTAACGATCCTTCAGATACTGGATCAGGTGATAGCGGAAACGTTGTTATCAAGGGGACTATCAACCTAGTCGTTCCAGACGGAGTTACACCAACTGCTTTGGATCCTAACTTAGTTAATAGTTCAAAGAACACATCATCTGTTGCTAGTGGATGGAACAACAAGCGTACTGACGCCGTTGTTTGGCTAGGTCATGGTATGCAAATCCTAAGTGGTGGTACCTTCAAGGTTGATGCCAAGATTCCTACTACCGCTAATGGTGGATTGTACAACGCCTTTATCTATGGACCCTACTCAACAATGAAAAACGGTGGTCGTAGAAACCAATCAACAAGTAAGATTATCGTTCAACAAAACGGTACTTTGGATATTAACATGAATACTGGTTCGAAGGACCACCCACTTCGTGTTGCCTTCCTACCAATCGTTGCATTTAATCCAAAGAAGTTTAACTTAACATTGAACGTTACACCGGGGACCTCATTAACCGGTGCAGCTGGTCCAAAGCTAAGTCTATCTTCAATTGATGTCTTTGGTGCCATTTTGGATAATGGAAACATTGACAGTATTAGAACTAGCAGTGGTTACCAACTAAACCCATACATCTATCATTACCGTCGTAATGGTACTGCATTGGGTGAAAATGATGATAACTTTAACAGTAGTGAAATTTTCCAGGATATTAATGGGGTAACCAATGGTTACAAGCCAGCGGGATCTGATAGTAGTAAGAAACGTTTCAGTTTCAGTTATCCATACACTTGGTCAACAATTCCATCAACTGGTGTTACAGACAATGGGGTTAGCTTTGATACCGCTTTTGATTACCTACAATACTTTGTTCAATTGTACGAAGACATTCTTGCAAGTAAGCAACAATACAGCGATCAAGTCCAAAACGGTAACATTGTAACCAACGATACAAGTCGTTCAGGTGCATACAATCCTGATAAAGCAAAGAATGGTGACAATCCAACTCAAGCTGAAATCAATACAGCAATTGCTAATGTTTGGAAGAATGATGTTAGCAGGGTAAATGGTCAAACAGGTGTCTTAAATGATACTACCTGGGCAAGTGGCCTTAATAGTCAAAGATCATATTTGAATGGTCAAACATTCCAAGAAGTTGCTGGAATGAGTAAGAAGGAATTCATTAATAAGCTTAAGAACATTAATGATCCTCAACTACCAGGCATTATCATCAACATTGCCAACGCACTAGGTAAGACTGTTGCAAGTATGTCTAATAATTCAAAGGTTATCAGCAGATTCAATGAAGCCTTTAATGGTAATAATCCAAAGGTTATTTCAGGACAAAACGCCAGAAACGATACTTCCATCGACTTCTCTGGTTCTCCTTCAATTGAATTTGACCACAATATCGAAGTTTACCAAGATAATAATGGTCACTACCATGCTAAGTTTGACGCCACATTAAACAACCCAGGTGACGATGCTAAAGAACACCAAGTTGAAGTTCACTTCGTTACTGGTTCATTTGATGCGAAGTCAAACAACGGTGATGTTTACCGTAATATGTACAAGGCTAATGACAATAGTGAAACATTAGCCCAAACCATTACACTTGATTCAAGCAATTATACTACCCAAAGTGATGGCAGCATCAAGTTCAGTGGCGATATTGATTTAGGAACTAAAGCAGTTGACACTATTGGTATTCGTTTGAATACATTCATGGGTACCGATTTAGCTGATTGGCAAGGATCCCCATACCAACCAATTGCCAGTGTAACTAGTTCCATTCGTCCAGGTAACAACAGTTACCAAACCAACGTTGAAGGTTTCAACAGTGTATGGACTCGTCTAGATGATGGACAAGAACTTAAGTTAAAGGGTAACTACGGTTCCGATAACGATATGCACTCAATTGCTGCTATGCCTACAGCACAAGGATTCTTGAACAATATTAGTGGTATCTTGAGTCACTTAAACGATAGTGATCAAAGTCAATCACAATACTACACAAATAAGACTTCAAGTGATCCACTACCAAGTCCTGAATATCGTGAATATTTAATTAACAACCAAAACATCACACCATTTGATGATTCATCATATAGTGGTGTTGATAGTAATAACACAGATACAAGCTACGCCACAGTCAGAGTTATCGCTTCTAACGGTGCCAAGACTAGACTGGTTGGTATTACTAAACTACCAATTTCAACAATCTTAGGAAATGGTACACTAGATACTTCTAACTACCAAGCTAAGACTGCTTTTACCAAGCTAGCTAGTGACGTATCTAACAACAACAAGGGTTACGCACTTGATTTATCAAAGACTCCAATGAAGCAATACGATAAGTCCACTTACGATATCTACGTTCCAGATGTTCAATTCATGCAAGATGGTACATTGCTACCAATCGATACTCCTTCAGGAAGCAGAATTCCATTCAAGGGGATTGCTAAGGTTGATAAGAATACTGGTAACGTAATTTCCGTAACTCCACAACTACCTGGTTTCGCCGTTGTCCAAAACAACACAGGACTAAACCCTGATAGTTACGGTATGTACACAGTTCAACCAGCTGTTGGTACTGCCACTGTTTACCTAGATGATGCTAATGGTAACCCAACTGGATTAACCGCATCAGTTCAAGTAAAGGGTAACAGTGATGGTTCAGTTAACGCTGTTAAACCAGTAACTATTTCATCAGGTAAGAACGACGGATTACAATACGTCATTGATACTAAGACCAAGATTGGTATTGTTACCGATGCTAACGGTAACCCAACTTACCACGTTCAATTAACCGCAACTAGTGACAAGAAGTACGTCAACGTTGTTACTCCTTCAGGTAGCCCAGTTGATCAAGGTGGTTACAGACGCCAAGATGCCGATGGTACTTTACACACCGTAACCTACCTACCAGGATTCGATTCATCATCAACTACCCAAACCACTGGTTCAGGCGCTAACCAAAAGGATGTTGTGACTCCATCTGCTACACCAGTAACCGTTAAGGTACCGGTATATCAACCAAACTCAACAACTCCATTAACTTTTAACGGTCAACCAGTATACGTTGACGTTTCTGCTCAAGGTCAAAATGACGGTACTTCAAAGATTACCGATGTGAAGGGTAGACAAGTCTTCAACACTGATTCTGGTAAGTACAAGGTTAATGTTGGTGATAATGTGAAGGCATACACTGACAACTCAGGAAATGTCATCACATACGTTGAAGGACAAGTTGATAAGGACGTCATCACCAAGACTCCAGCCGTTCTAGCTGACGGGACAAGTGTTGATGGTGGTGCTACCGTTACAAATAGTGATGGTACATTGACTATCAAACCAGGGATGCCAGGTTTCGATGGTACTAACCCTGGTCAAATGAAGGGTAACAGTGCCGTTGTAGCTCCATCTGCTAACCCAGTTAAGGTTACTGTTCCAGTAATCAGCAGTGTTGACGGAAGTCATGTTGGTAACGTTGATGTGGATGTTCAAGGTAAAAACGATGGTCATTCATACGTTACTAATGTTGATTCACAAAGTAATAGTTTCACAGACAGTAATGGTAATACCTACACCGTTAATACAGGAGCAGCATTAACTCCTCAATACAATGGTGGTAGAGTAACTCCAACAATCATAGTCACTCCTGAAACACCAGCAGACGTCGATTTAGGTGCGGTTACTGACAAGGGTAACCCAATCGCAGCAGGTGCAACTATTCATACAGAAAACGGTGTAAAGAGTTCAATCTCTAAGATGCCAGGTTTCGATGGCAGCACTCCAGCTAACATCGATGCTAACAACCACGCTGTATTGACTCCTTCAAAGAGTCCGGTTCAAACAACTATCAATGTTTACGATGCTCAATCAGGTAAGAACATTGGTACCATGACCGTTCATGTCCAAGGAAACTCTGATGGTAATTCATACATTACATCCGTAGATACTCCAAGCAATGCTACATTGACTGATGGACACAACGGATACAACGTTACAACCGGAACTGCAATTAGTGTGGACCCTAATGATCCAAGCAAGGTCAGCGTATCAGTTAACCCAACTTATGTTGGTACCGAACAAGTCAACGCTGTTACTGATTCAGGTAACGCAATCAAGGGTGGTGCTACCATCTCAGCTAACGCTTCAGGTGGTAAACAAGCTACTGCTAATATCCCTGGATTCACTACAGCAACTAACGCTCAATTTGACAACAACGGTAATGCTGTCTTAGTACCAGCTACCGCACCAGTTCAAACTAACGTTGATATTGTCGATCCTGCAACCGGCCAAAAGGTTGGTACAGCGACCGTAATGGTACAAGGTAACGAAGACGGTAATTCATACATTACCAGTGTCGTTAGTGGCGGTTTCGTCGGAACTCAAGATGCCGATGGTAAGCACTACAGCTACACCGTTACTTCTGGTACTGCACTTGACTTGAACAAGGATAGCCAAGGTAACTACACACCAATTGTTAACGTAACTAAACAAGCATTTAGCTATCAAACAGGTGATAAGGTTCCTATCCAACGTGAAGATGGAACCACACTTCCATTCCCTGGAACAATCAGCTATGACAAAAACGGTCATATGATTGTTACTCCTGATTTGCCAGGATATAACGCAACGCAAAATGACCAAGGTGGTTCATTTAACGTTACAACTAACCAAACTCTCCAATCTGTAAATATTCACATTTACAATGCTTTGACTGGTAGAGATACTAATAAGGTTGTGAACGTATCAATTTACGGTCACAATGATCCTAGAAAGCAAGATACAAAACCTGTATATATTGAAATTCAAGCTGTATCAGATCAACAATCAGACGGTGTTGTTGCTGATACTTCAGATACTACAAAACCAGTTGTTAAGATTACCGATAATGATGGTAACAAGTACACAATCAGTAATGCTTTAGCAGTGAATAAGAACATCTTAGTTCACGTTGCTACTAATAGTTCTGATTCAGATTACTACTACCTATCATTGCTACCAGACGGTACGCCAGCTGACCAACAAACAGTTGATGTTGTTACTGCAAATGGTTCAAGCGTAGGTAAGGGGACTTACAACGCTAATACCGGAAACGGTGCACCATTTGTAACTCCAGACAATCCTGGTTTCACATCATCAAACGCTAAGAAGTACAACGGTCAAGATAAGTACATCGTTACACCAACCACAGCGCAAACTAACATCTCTGTTACAGATGGTAATGGAAATGTGATTGCGCAAAACGTCAGTGTAACAGTAAGTGGTGATAATAACGGTAATACTACAATTACCAAGGTACCAAATAACGGTACTATTACCGGATCTGACGGTAACACTTACCAAATCAGTACTGGTCAAACCATTCAACCAAACCAACCAAACACCGTTGGTAATGGTTACAACACCACTGGTCAACTAGTGGGAATGGGTAACGTCCCTGTCACTTCTGATGGTCAAAATACCAACTCAACTATCAGTAATCTTCCAGTGAAGACTGATGCTGACGGCAATCAAGTGGTTACAAAGAATACAGCAAGTGCGGATGGTTCATACATCATTCCTGCAGGAACTGTTGTAACTAAGGATGCTAACAACCAACCAAGTGTTGATGGTTTTGCATACAACCCAACTGATCAAACCGTTACAATCAGCAATGTTCACTTCATGCACAGAAGAAAATACACTGGCCTAAAAACAAACATCAAGGGTGTACTGGGCCCAGATGGTACTATTACTGTTCAAAAAGACACTACATTAGTCGGCAATGACAACAATGCATACACTGCTAAGGCCAAGACAGTAATTGAAAAGGTTGTTAATGACCAAGGTAAGATTGAATACCATGTTGAAACTGTAAGCAACAAGATTAAACAAGACGTACCTGCAACTGCCGGAGCAAACGGTCCAGTTGTACCAGGTGGTGCAACAGTTAAATACGATCCAAACACAGGTGTAAAGACAGTTACTTCAAACGTTCCTGGATTTGGTTTGGATAACGGCCAAAAGACCGAAACAGTTCCAGCAAACACTGACACTACTCAATTCAAACTAACACCAATCAAGGAAACAATTGATGGTGTACACAACGACCAAAACGGTACAGACACCGGTTCAACTACCGACCAACTACCAATTCAAGGTCATGATGATGGTACTGTCACTGTTGTATCCAACACCACTTCAAAGGATGGCAAGTACGTCGTTCCAGCAGGTGCTAAGGTCACCAAGAATGCTGACGGCACTTACCATGCTGAATCATTATCAAGAAACCCAGACGGCACTGTTACTATTAACAATGCTTCATATGATGGTACTAACGGTACAAGTGTTGTTCAACCAGTTGTGGCCCATCTAAATGATGACGGTTCATTAACTGTTAACAGCGATACTGCCGTTGAAGATGGAAAAGGTAATGTTTACGTTGCTAAGAAGGGCACCAGCATTACTCCAGTAGTTAACCCAGACGGCTCAACTACTTACCACATTGCCAGTCAAGTTCAACAACAAGATCAAGTCGTTCCAGCTAAGGCTGGTAAGAACGGTCAAACTGTCCAAGGTGGCGCAACCATCCATACCAATCCAGATGGAACTAAGACAATTACATCCAACGTTCCTGGATTCACTGGCGCTAATAACGTTTCAATGGACACTGACACCAGTCTTCCAGTTCTAACTCCAGGTGTTACTACATTACCAACTACTCATGCTGATGATGATAAGAGTAATGATACTGGTAAGACAATTTCCAACATGAGTGTTCAAGGACACGATGATGGTTCAATTACCGTTGTTAAGAACACCAAGACCGATGATGGTGCTAATGTTGCCATGGCAAACTCACCAGTTACCAAGAATCCTGATGGAAGTTACCATGTTCAAACTCTTCCATTGGATAACGATGGTAACGTTTTGATTAACGATGCAGCTATTACCGATGACAAGGGTAACAAGATTAACAGTCAAAATATTACTGCTCATCTAAATGATGATGGTTCATTAACATTGAACCAACAAGGCGGCGGTATTCACACCATTACTCAAGACGGTTACGCATACCAAGCTAACAATGGTACTCCAGTCTTTAAGACCGGCAACGGTTACCAAGTTAAGAGTGAAGACGACACAGCAAGAATTACTAATGCCACATTAATCGACGAAAAGGGTAATAAGGTTGATGGAACAGCCTCAATCAATGTTGATAAATCAACTGGTAAGGTGCTACCAAGTTCAGACCTATCAAATGTTGCTACTCTAGGTGGTAACCACGAAGGATACCACATTAGTAATCCTGATACTCAAACCGTTAAGTGGAGCGACGATAATGGTAATGTCGACACCAACGCTTCTGTTAAGGTTGTTGAAAACTATCCATATGATTTCATCAATGATGTTAAGTTCAAGAACTCATATACTGGTGAAGTCTTTACCGATGGTTCCAAGAAATATACTTTGAAGGTTACTCATTCAGATGGAATGCCAATTAATTACGGTACCAAGAATGTTTCCCAAGCAATTGATCAATTGCCAGATAACTATCTATACGATGCTGGTAAGAACATCATTGTTAACAAGAATGCTGACGGCAGTTACGAATATGTAATTCCAGTTGTTCCAACACAAGCTCAACTACCAACAGCCGTTATTGACGGTAAGGATAACCAAGAAAAAGCAGTTACCAAGTTGCCTGTAACCACTGCTAGTGATGGCTCAATCACCACTTCAGAAGATCACGTGGCTAAGGGAATGAATGATGATCCTAACTACTACTTCGTTCCAAAGGGTTCAACTGTTCGTCATGAAGCAGACGGCACTTACCATGCTGACGGATACACCATCCCCGCAAATCCAGATGGTACATTCAACATTACCAATGGACAATACGACAAGGATGAAAACACTTCATACCCAGGTAAGATTACCGCAAACGTTGATCCAGATACTGGTAAGATTACCATCGCCAAGGCCTCAGTAACTAAGGCTCCAGATGGCACAATCTACCAAGTTGATGCAGGGGCTACAGTAACTCCTAAGTATGAAAACGGCGACGTTCAATACCACGTACCCGCACATGCAGTTCCAGCTACTCAAAATATTCCTGCTAAGACCGGTACTAACGGTCAACGCATCGATAATGCTGCCACAGTTATCATCAACCCAGATAACGGTACTAAGACAATTCAATCTAATATCCCAGGATTTGCTGGACAAACCAATGTCCCAGTTGATCAAGATACTGGAAACGTTGTCCTAACACCAACTAACGATGTAGCCAAGGGTGTTCACTTTAACGCTGATGGCAAAGACACTGGTTCAACCGGTGACGTTCCTGTTAAGGGTAACCAAAATGGTGACATTGTCGTTACTAAGAACACCAAGTCAAGCGATGGCAAGTACATGGTTCCGGCTGGTTCTACTATAACTAAGGGAACTGATGGTAATTACCATGCAGAATCATTCCCAGTCAACCCAGATGGAACGATTAACATTCCAAATGGTAGTTATGATGCTTCCGACAACACATCACAACAAGGTAAGCTAATTGCTAAGGTTGATGACAATGGAAACATGACCGTCGCTAAGGCAACTGTTGCTAAGGATGATAAGGGTAATGTTTACATCGCCCACACCAATGCACCAATTACCAAGGAAGTCGGCCCAGACGGCACCGTTTCATATCACGTTAACGCTGAAAAGGTTGCTCAAGATCAACCAGTTCCAGCAAAGGCTGGTCAAAACGGAACCATGGCCGATGGCGCTGCTAAGATTCATGTAAATGATGACGGTAGCAAGACAGTTATTTCAAACGTTCCTGGTTTCAAGGGTTACGATATTCCAGAAGGTCAACCAGTACCAAACCCAGTAGTGCTAACACCTAGTGCAGGCACTATTAATGGAGTTCACATGGATGACATTAATGGTAACGATACTGGTTCAACCACCGACAATGTTCCAGTTATTGGACAAGACGATGGTTCAATCAAGACTACCAAGTCAATCACAACTCCAGACGGTAAGATTATCCTTGCTAACACAACTCTTACTAAGGATAAAGATGGTAACTGGCACGCTCAATCATACCCATACGATGCCGGAAATAGACAGGTAACATTGTCACAACTTCCAATCAAGGATGATAATGGCAACGTTATCGATCACCAAGACGTAGTCGCAAATGTCGACCTAGCAAGCGGGACACTTTCAGTTGCTAACCCACAAGGAGTTCACGCAACCACAAGTACCGATGCATACCAAGCTGATGCTGGAACTCCAATCGTTTCAGATAACAACCACTTGTATGTAAACACCAAAAACGATACTGCCGTTATTCACAACGCTACATTGATTGACGTTCTAAATAATGCCAATGTCGGAAACGGTGAAGTTAGAGTTGATAAGACTACTGGTAACGTCTTAACCGCAAACTTACCAACTACTGGTGGTAACCAAAACGCAGGATTCCATGTTTATGACCCAACCGGTCAAATCGTTCAATGGAGCGATGCAAGTGGTAACGTTGATGACAACGCAATTGTTAGAGTTACCGACAATGCTCCATACCACGAAAACAACCATGTGAAGTTCCTAAACGTTTACAACAACCAAGTATTTACTGATAACACTAATAACCCATCAGTTAAGGTTAACGATGATGACTTACTACCAATCTTTGCTGGTAGTTCAAATGCTGCTCAAGCTGTCACTGGTATTCCAAGTGGATACAGCTACGCTAAGGGTAAGCAAATCACCGTTCAACAAACTAATAATGATGATGACAGTGATAAGGACAAGCGTACTTACATTGTTCCAGTTGTTCCAGCACAAGGTGAAATCACCAATGCTAGCGTCTTGGATCAAAAGGGTGACGTTAAGGTCGACCACAGTCAAACATTACCAGTTCAAACCAACGATGATGGTTCAATCAACACTACCAAGGATGTCATTTCCAAGGGTAAGGATGGCAACTATTACGTCATCACTAAGAACACCTCAGTTGTGCCAAACAGTTCTGGCGATGGTAGTTACACCGCTCAAGGTAGCAAGTTAGTTGCTAACCCAGATGGTACTGTTGATATCGATAAAGCTCATCTAGATGACAAGACTGATCCTTCCAAGTCTGTAATTGGTAAGGTTTCAGCAAACGTCGATCCATCAAACGGCACAATGACTGTCAACAAGACCACTGTCGTAACTGATCCAACCGACCCAACTAAGGCATACCAAGTAAATCCTGGTGACCCAATCACTATCACTAAGGATGACAACGGTGAACCTGAATATCACATTCCAGCTACGATTATCGAACAAGATAAGAAGGTTCCTGCCCAAACCGGTCAAAACGGTACAGTTCAAGACAATGCTGCTACAATTCATGTAAATAATGATGGTAGCAAGACAATCATTTCAAACGTTCCTGGATTTACTGGTGACACCATTCCAAATGGTGAACCACTACCAACTAACCCAGTATTGAAGCCAACTACTGGTACCATCGATAATGTTCATATCCTAGATAACGTTGGAAAAGATACTGGATCAACCATTGATAAACTTCCAATTCAAGGTCAAAGCGATGGCACAATTAAGGTAACTCAACCTGTAACTACTCCAAACGGTAGAATCATTCTACCTGGTAGTGAAGTCACCAAGGATAGCAATGGTAACTGGACAGTTCCATCATATCCATATGATGCAGGTACTCGTCAGGTAACATTGCCAAACGTTGCTGTGAAGGATGAACAAGGTAACGTTATCGGTGTTCGTGATGTCCACGCCAACATCGATTTGAACAAGGGCACAATGACTCTTGCTGATGAAAACGGTGTTCACATTGTTAAGGGCAAGCAAGCATATCAAGCAAATGCTGGTACCCCAATTAACAACAACAATGGGGCATTCTCATTGACTGCCAAGGATGATACCGCCGTAATCAATAATGCTACATTCATTGATAATAACGACGGTGCGCCTAAGGGTAACGGTCAAGTTATCATCGATAAGACCACTGGTCATGTTCTAGACGCTAACTTACCTAGTGGCGGATATGAAAACAATGGATTCCACGTTTACAACCCAGACTCACAAGTGGTTGATTGGATGGATAACAACGGAAACGTTGATCCAAATGCCAAGGTTGTAATTGCTGATAACTCACCTTACTCAGCAAGAAATAACGTTCAATTCATTGATATCTACACCAACAAGCCAGTTTCAGCTGACACTACTAAGTACTTCATCTACGCAAGTGATAAAGATAATACTCCTATCTATGCAGGTGGTGCGGACGCCTACAAGGCTGTTCCATCAATTCCAGATGGATACAAGTACGCAACTGGTAGACAAATTCAAATGGTTACTGACCCAACTGATAAAACTAAGATCTTATACCAAGTACCAATTTACCCATCTAAGGGTCAAATTGATAACGCCTCAGTTTACGATCAAGCCGGTAGCGTTCAAGTTGACCACGGTCAAACACTACCAGTAACAACTGACGATAACGGTAACATCACCACAAACGATAATGTCATTGCCAAGGGTAAAGATGGTAACTACTACATCATCCCAAGTGGTTCAAACGTCAACATGAACCCATCTGACCAATCATATGAAGCTGTTGGTAGCAAGTTGAACTCACCAAGTGATGGAATCGTTAATATTCCAAATGCTCACTACGATGACAAAGATGATAAGACAATGTCTGCTGTTGGACCAGTAACTGCTAAGGTTGACCCTGAAAAGGGTACAATGACAGTTGCTAAGACGGCAGTTGTCAACGATCCAACTAACCCAGGCAGAGCTTACCAAGTCAACGAAGGCGACGCAATTACCATCAAATCAGATGGTAAGGGTGGTGTTGAATACCATATGGATGCCACTCCAATTGACCAAGATAAGTCAATCGATGCTCAATTAGGTGACAATGGTAAGACTCAACCAAACGGTGCCAAGGTTCATTACAACAGTGATGGTACTAAGGATATCGTTTCAAACGTTCCTGGATACACTGGTCAAACTGGGCTACCAAACGATGCTGATACCAGTCATGCTAAGTTGACTCCAGTTAACGATGTTGCTCACGACGTATCATTTGATACTGATAAGAAGGCCACTGGTTCAACTGGTGACGTTCCAGTTAAGGGTGATAACGATGGTAATATCGTTGTGACTCAAAACACCAAGTCAACCGACGGTAAGTACATGATTCCAAAGGGAACCAACATTACCAAGGGTGACAATGGCAAGTACCATGGTGATTCTCTACCAGTCAACGAAGACGGCACCGTAACTATTAATAACGCTAACGTTAACGATAGTAAGGGTGATACTAAGGCTCACAAGGACTTAGTAGCCAACGTTGACGATCAAGGTAACATCACAACTGCCAAGGATGAAATTGCTAAGGGTGATGACGGCAATGATTACATCATTCCTGCCGGTTCACCTGTAACCAAGAACCCTGCAACTGGTCAATACCAAGTAGCCGGAAATCCTCTTCCAATTAAGGATGGCAAGGTTACAATCGACAATGCCCACTATGATGACAAACTAGAACCAGGTAAGGGTGTCATCAACAGTATCGTGGCAAACGTCGATGAAAACACTGGTAAGCTAACCGTAAGTCAAGACACTGTTGTACCTGATCCAAGTGATCCAAGTCGTGTCTACAAGGCAACTGCCGGTGATCCAATGACCATCAAGCCTGATGGTAAGGGTGGTGTTGAATACCACGTTGATGCAACTCCAATCGTCCAAGACGAAAAGGTTCCAGCACAACCTGGTAAGAATGGTAAGGCTCAACCAGATGGCGCAACCATCCACTACAACGGTGATGGTACTAAGGATGTCATCTCAAACATCCCTGGTTACGCTGGCCAAACAAACGTACCATTTAGTCAAGACACTACTAAACCAGTATTGACTCCAACTCAAGGTACTGCTTCTGATGTCCACTTCGATAACGGTGGTAAGGATACCGGTTCAAAGGCTGA
Source organism: Lactobacillus sp. B3795 (assembly GCF_026535805.1). Classification (NCBI taxonomy): domain Bacteria; kingdom Bacillati; phylum Bacillota; class Bacilli; order Lactobacillales; family Lactobacillaceae; genus Lactobacillus; species Lactobacillus sp. B3795. The sequence goes on along the minus strand of NZ_JAFNPE010000015.1, from coordinate 59,355 downwards.
CCTACCTGTTAAGGGTGATGACGATGGAAACATCATCGTAACCAAGACTACTAAGTCAACCGACGGTAAGTACGTAATTCCAGCTGGAACTACAATTACTAAGAATGATGACGGCACTTACCATGGTGATTCACTACCAATCGATGCAAACGGTGATGTTGATATCGCCAACGCTAACATCGTTGATGATAGTGGTCATCCACAAGCTCAAGCTGACTTTAAGGCCAGAGTTGATGACAATGGAAACATCGTGACAACTAAGACCAAGGTCATTAAGGGTAACGATGGTAACTACTACATTGTTCCTGCTGGTTCATCAATCACCAAGAATAAAGACACTGGAGCATACCAAGTAAACGGTACTAAGATGTCAACCAACGCTGATGGTACTCTAAACATCGATAATGCATTCTACGATGATAAGAATGACAATACTAAGTCAGTCATTGGACCATTGGTTGCTAAGGTTGATCCAAATACCGGTGACTTAACAGTTGCTAAGACCTCAGTTGTAACTGACCCAACCATTCCACACCGTGCTTACCAAGCCGATGCTGGTGAACCAATTACAATTGAAGTTGATGAGAACAACAATGTTTCATACCATGTTGCCGCAACCCCAATTCAACAAGATGAAGCACAACCAGCTCGTCCTGGTGAAAATGCAAAACCTGTTGATGATGCGGTAACTATTCACACTAATAACGATGGCTCAAAGACAATTGAATCCAACGTCCCTGGTTACGCTGGAACTACTATTCCAGAAGGTCAACCAGTACCAAGTGATCCAGTATTAACACCTGTTAATGATGAAATTAACGATGTTCACTTCAACCACGGTGGCAATGATACTCAATCAATTGGTAACATCCCAGTTAAGGGTGACGGTAATGGAGCAATTATTGTAACTAAGCCAACTCGTTCAAGTGATAACAAGTACTTGGTACCTGCTGGGTCAACAGTTACCAAGAGTCAAGATGGAAGCTACCATGTTGAATCATTCCCAATCAACGCTGACGGCACAATTACAATTGACAATGCGCACCTCGATGCCAGTGATAAAACCTATGCAATTGGAAAAGTGATCGCCAAGCTTGATGGCAATGGCAACTTGATTGTTCAACACAAATCAGTTGTTAATAATGGTCATGGTTACAACTACACTGCTAATGAAAATACAATCATTAAGGTAGTTGTTAATAGCGATGGTACAACAACCATGCATGTAGTTGCGGTTAAGAGTCGTGCAGGTGAATCCCCTGAATCTGCCGGTAGAAAACGTGCTGCTAAGCTATTACCAGTTGAAAACTTGAAGCACAAGGATGCCGATTATGTATCTAGATACATGAAAGCATACAAGGCCGAATTGAAGAGAAAGGCTCCTTCATATGTATACAGTGTGAAGGGACTATACCTACACAGTTCAGCTCACTTCACAATCAAGAATCGTGTGAAGGGTTATGCTAAGAAACCAAGAAGATTAGCACATGTCTTCAAGGTTAGAGGCGTTGTTCTAGATCATAACAAGTACCCACGTCTAAAGGTTAATGGTGGTTACATCTACTTCAACAAGAACATTAGGGATGCATACTACCGTACTAACCATCCATTATTCCGTGTCATCAGAAAGACTGGAGTATTGGTTCACACAGACAAGAAGTTCCATTACGGCAAGAGACGTGTAATTAGACTTCGTCGTGGAGCATTAATCCACGTTAAGAAGGTTGTTAAGTACTACAGAATTACTCGTCTATACATTGGTAATGGCCAATATGTAACTTCTAACAAGACTTATGTTGCGCTTGCTAAGAAGAAGAGAGCACCACTTTACGTTTACTGGACAAACAAACGTGGAGTTTACGTAAATACTCACTTCACTCGCAAGAATGCCGTTAAGTACTTCTCTAAGAGACCAAGAAATAAAGCTAACGCATACAAGGTATTGAGAATAGTCAAGACTAAGAACGGTACTAAGTACCGCATTAAGAAGGGCTACATCAATGCTAAGGGCACAATTCCAGCATATTACGTTCGTCGTACTAAGCTAATTCGTGTCATCAGAAATAGGGGCATCTTAGTTCACAATGCTAAGAAGTTCACTAAGCGTAATGCAGTTAAGCATTTCAGAAAGAACGCATTGATCCGAGTACAAAGCGTAGCAAGATTCTACGGAATTACCAGATTCTACATTGGACATGGTGAATACATCACGGCTAATAAGACCTGGGTTAACAGAATTAAATAGAATCTAAAAATACCCGTTAGGATTTTTCCTAACGGGTATTTTTTATACTTTTGTCTAAATTTGGACCATCACTCCAGAAAAATAAGAAAAAATCTCAGCGAAATATTAAGGAATTATTTACTTTTTTAAGATTTTATAAAATCGATGTTTTAAGCGAGAAATCGCGGTATTAATAGGATATTATATTCGTTGTATAAAAGCGATTTTATAGGTTTATCACTGAAAATTTAAAGAGGAGGTGCCTTTTCATTGAAATACAATAAGAGAAAAATAAGAAAGCTAAACGACAAGAAAATGTTGAAAAAAGTAAAGAAAAACTGGGTTGTAGTATCCGTTTCTTCTTTTGCGCTTTTTGGTGCGGCTAGTTTTACTTTGATGACAACTCAAGTTAGTGCAAATGCTGATGAAACGACAAAAGGTCAAGCAGCCGCAGTTGTGGATCAAAGTACTTATTCAAGCAATCAATCAAAGAGCCCAGTAGTAACAAGTAACACCAGTTCAACATCGTCTTCACAAAGCAGTTCAAGTAGCGTTCAAGCTAGTAGTTCAGCTTCAAGTGTAAACACATCGGTAAGTAGTGTTAGTAGTTCAAATGTGCAATCAAATTTAGACACTAGTACCAATAATAGTCAAAGTAGCGATTCTAATAATTCACTAACAGGGGTTAGTTTGTCCGAAGCTCAAGCCATCATTGACCAAATGGCTTCATCAGCACAAAGTGATATTGATAGTAATGCTGCCGTGTATCGTGCTAACTTGGCGCAAGGCTTAAGCTATCGTGATAACTTTGGATCAACACCTCAAACTGTTTATTTCAATGATGCCAATGGAATGCAACAACTTGGTGGTGGTGCATCCCGAGGTTTTATGGCGAACAACACCAATCCCAATAATTATCAAATTTTAAATTCAGCAACACCTAGTGCAAACAACGTTAACCAATTAAATAACGCTAACAATATTAATAGTCCAGGTACGACTTATGTTATAACTGCCAATGCACCACTAAATATAAGTTATTTAGGAACACCAACTGTAACAGTTGAAGTTAAGGGGACTAACCCAACTTTCCTAACACCAGTAACATTCGTTGATGCCAACGGAAATGCAATTACAGGAACAGATGGTAATAACGCTGTTGGGATGGCCGTTTTAAATAGTTCAACTAATGCTTTGCAAAAGGTAACTAGTTACTACAATCTTAACGGTACTAACTACGTAGCAAACGTTGGATCACAATTGAGCATGAACTCAAACTACGTCTACGTTGTAACATTGGTACCTGCTGCAAAACCAAAGCCATTGAACTTCTATAACACTAGTGGTCAATTGGTCGCAACCGGTACAGTTAACATTAATAACGACGGTAGCATTACTAACACATACACATTGGGGAACTTACCAACTCAATACTACTATGTACCAAATGCTGCGACTCCAAGCATCACTGCAGATGCTAACAACAGCGGACAATACGCAGTCATTGTTAACCAACAAACTGCAACATTGAACTTCGTAACTCCAAACAATCAAGTTCTAACAGACAGCAACAATAATCAATTGACTGGTTCTGTTTACCTAAACTCAGATGGATCAACCACCATCAACGATACTACCAGCATTAATGGTAGTGGATACCACGTAGCACCAAATGCTAAAGCTGTATCTAACGGTAATGGAACTTACTCAATTGCTGTCCTAAAAAATGCTAGAACATCAACAGTAACATTCACTAGTAAGGGTGTACCGGTAGTCGATAACAGTGGAAACACTGCGGTAGGTCAAGTTAACGTTAACGGAAACAACGTTCCACAATTAGTTGACTATGGAAACCTAGCTAACAGTAACTACCACATCAGTCCTAACGGTCAATTGATTAAGGACGCAAACGATGACAACTTTACTATGGAAGTTGTTTTAAACAAACTAAGCAACTTCTCAAGTGCAACTTTTGTTGATGGTAATGGTGGTACCCATGGTCAAGGAACAATTACATTTGATGCTAATAACAATCCTAAATTAATCGATAACGGCAGTTTAGATATCAACAACTACTACGTCGTAAATGGACAAGTTACTAACGTTAATGGCCAATACCAAGTATTGGTAAATCCTGACGTAGTGAATAATCAAGCGTCATTAACATTCGTTGATGCGAATGGAAACGCTCATGGTACAGGGCTAGTTGCGTTTGATGCCAACAATAACCCAAAAATTGCCAGTGTTGGAACTTTTGACAGTAATAACTACTACATGGTTAACGGCCAAGTGGTTACAGTAAATGGTCAATACCAAGTAGTCGTTAACCCATACTCAATCAGCAGTACTTTACCGGTATACTTTGTTGATAGCAATGGTGGAAACCATGGTCAAGGATCCATCGTTTTAAATGCAAATAACACACCTAGATTGGTTGATAATGGAACTTTTGATAGTAATAACTACTACATGACAACCGGTCAAATTATCAACAATAATGGTCAATACCAAATCAACGTTACTCCAACAGTAAACGTTGTTTACTACCCAATCCAATTCATGGATTCAAGTGGTAGATATGTAAGTGGACAAGGACAAGTTGCAGTGTACAACGGTAATACTAATAATCCTGTTGTAACTTCAGTTACATCTTTGGATAATAACTATTACCTAAACAATCAAAACTCTACAGGTCATGTAATACCACAATTGTGGAACGGAACAGCATATATCTATGTTCTTCCAAAACCACAAGTGGCCGATTCATTGGCTGCTGCAAGCAGTTCTTCTGCAGCTGCTTACATTCAAAGCTCACAGGCTGCACTTAGCCAATCAATCACAAACGCAATTAATTCAGCTTCTAGCCAAGCAAATTCAATTGCTAACAGTATTGCAGCATCCAATTCTGCAATCGCTAGTGCAAACTACCAAAACTCACTAACAACAATTCAAAACCAATCATTACAAGCTGCTCAACAAGCAGCTCAAGCATCACAACAAGCTTCAAGTTATGCTCAATCATTGATTGCTTCTGCTAACAGTGCATTACAAAGTTTGAGTAGTTCAGCTTCAATTGATAAGGCTAACGCAATTAGTCAAACATTGACTTCAGTGCAATCATCAGCCCAATCAGTCCAAGCTTCATTGAACACACAAAACGCCCAACAGTTGGCACAACTACAAACTCAATACAACAACAGTTTGGCTGCCGCATCCAACCAAGCAGTCATCGATAAGAGTAATGCGGTTCAATCAGCGACCGATTCAATGAATGCTGTTAACCGTCAAAAGATTAACGACATTAACGCGCAAATTCAACAAATGCTAAACGGATTGGCTCAAAAGTCCATCGCTGATTCACAAGCTGCTAAAACACTTGCCGATTCATTAAGATCAAGTGCTGTTGCCAGTGTTCAACAATCAGCTGCCGGTGTAATGACTCAATTAACTAGTCAAAACCAAAGCTTGACTAACAGCTTGAACACCAGTTACCAAACCACGCTACAAACATTGAGCGATTCTGCCAACAATGCAATCAACAGTGCTGCTACATCAGCTGCTAATTCAATGAGTGCATCAGCACAAGGTGTATTGACTAGCACAATTGCTTCACTACAAGCACAATACGCTCAAAGTAGTTCAGCACAACAAGCGCAATACCTTGCAGCTTCAACTGCCGCTTCACAAGCTGCCCAAACTGCACTAAACAACGCAATTACAAGTGTTACTAGTTCAGCTAATGATACTTTTGCTAAACAAAGTGCGGACAACTCTTCAGCAGTCCAAAGTTTACTAAACAAGAGCACTGCCGATTCAAAGGCAGCATCACAACAAGCAGCACAAAATCTTGCTGACGCATTGTCTGCTGCTAGTGTGACTGCAAAGCAAAATGCCGATAGTTTAGTTAAATCAATTACTGATGCTAACAACGCAGCAATTGCCGCACTTCAACAAAAGAGTGAAGCAGATTCAAAGGCAGCTGCTGACAGTGCAACTGCAGCAATAAACAGAGCAGTTCAATCTGCAATTGATGATGCTAACGCTAAATCAACAGCAACATCAATTGCCAACTCACAAGCAGTTGATCAATTGAAGGCTAAGTACCAATCAGACTCAATGCAAGCATCTAACGATGCCCAATCAGCAATGAGTAGTGCGGTTAAGTCAGCCCAAGATTCAGCTAACTCTTTAGCTCAATCTGTTGCTCAACAAAATCAAGATGAGATCAATAATCTACAATCAAAGGCTAAGCAAGATGCAATTAACGCATCTAACAGCGCGGATGCAGCAATTTCACAAGCTGCTGATAACGCTAAATCATTAGCTGAAAGCAAGGCTGTCGAAGATTCAAAAGCCGTTTCTTTAGCTAATGCACAAAAGATTAACGATCTTCAAACTCAATACAACAGCAGCATGCAATCAGCTCAAAATTCAGCTGCCGAAGCAATGAACAGTGCGGTTAAGTCAGCCCAAGACTCAGCTAATTTACTTGCACAATCAGTTGCACAACAAAACCAAAACGCAATCGATAGCTTACAATCAAAGGCAAAACAAGATTCAATTAATGCATCTAATAGTGCTCAATCAGCAATCGCTCAAGCTGTTCAACAAGCCCAAAGCGATGCTCAAGCAAAGGCTGATGCAGATTCAAAGGCCGTTTCTTTAGCGAACTCACAAGCCATTGTTGATTTACAAAGCAAGGCCCAAGACGACCTAAACAACGCTTCACAACAAGCAAATAGCGCAATGAGAAGTGCTATCAAGTCAGCCCAAGACTCAGCAAGTAATGAAGCCACACAACTATCTTCAGCTAACGCTAAAGCAATTGAAGATCTAACAAACAAATCAATTGCTGACTCAAAGGCCGCAGCTCAAAAGGCTCAAGACGACATGAATTCTGCTGTTGCCTCAGCGATTTCATCAGCGCAAAATGATGCTGATTCAAAGATTGCTTCATTATCTGCTGAAAATAGTAAGGCAATTGATGCCATCAACGCTCAAAAGAGTCACGAATTGAATCAAGCCCAAAGCAGTGCAACCACTGCAATTAGTGACGCTGTTTCAAAGGCATCAAGTGAAGCATCTAGTCAAGCTTCAACAGAATTCTCTGCTCAAAGTAGTGCCAACTCTGTTGCTATTGATGACTTAAACAAGAAGAAAGAACAAGACCTATCAAGTGCAGCCGACAGTGCGCAAGCAGCAATTTCCAGTGCGGTTAAGTCAGCTCAAGACATTGCATCTCAACAAGCTGCTCAACAAATTCAATCAATTGCCGATTCAAACGCTAAAGCAATTAGTTCATTGAACCAAAAGGCAATTGATGATTCAAATGCTGCCGTTTCACTAATGAACTCAACTGTGAACGCTGCTGTATCACAAGCTAAGAGCCAAGCTGAATCAATTGCAGCTGCACAATCAACTGCGACTTCAATTGCCAACTCCAAGGCAATCGACGATTTGATTGCTAAGTCACAATCTGATTCTTCAGCTGCCTCAGTAAATGCTGAAAATGACAAGAACAGTGCCGTATCATCAGCACAACAAGTTCTAAATGATTCATACCAAGCTCAAATTAATACTTTGAACACTGACTATGACAAGATTATTAATGAATTGCGAAATGAAATTAGCAAGGCTAACCAATCACTTGCTAACTTGGAATCAAGTGCAAGCGCGCAAAATAGTTTGAATTCATCAGCAATCACCAGTCTATCTTCAGCTAGTTCAGCTGCTTCTAGTCAAGCTACTTACGATAGTTCTGTTGCGGCTAGTTCCTATGGATCAGTTGTTGCCTCATATGAAGCTGTCATTAACAGTCTAGAAGCTGATAAGAACACTGCTTCTAACGAGGTAACTAAGTACCAACAACAACTAAGCAGCATGCAAAATGATTTCAATACAACCATCTCATTAGCACAAAGTGCTGCCGAAGAAGCCGCAAGACAATCTTCAGCTGCAATTTCAGATGCCGCTTCAACAGCTGCTTCAATTGCCGCACAGCAATCAAAGAACTCATATGAACAAAGTGTTGCTGCTGATAACGCTAGAAGTTCAGCAATTGCTGAAAGACAAAGAATTGCCAACTCATACAGTGATTACATCAGTACCCTACAAAAGGAATCACAAGCTAGTTCTTCCGCAGCGCAAGCTAAGATTGATAGTGCTACCTCTCAAATGAACAGCTACTCAAGCAAGATTACTAGCTTGATGGCTGACAGTTTGGCTGCTGCACTTAAGAATAGTTTAGCGATTACCGAAGCCAATGATAAGGCTGACAGTATTGCTAGTTCATATGCAAAAGAAGTAACTGATCTAAATACCAAGTACGCACAAGATTCTCAAAATGCTGCAACCAGCATCAGTGCGCTTCAAAGTTACGCTAGCAGCTTATCTTCTGCTAATGCCAACTCAATTAGTTCATTGAACAGTTCTTATGCTACTAAGCAAAATCAACTGGCTCAATCATATGAAGCAGCGCAAGCAGACGCAGTTAAGAAAGCTGTCGATGCCGCTAATAGTTTAGCAGCGCAACAATCAACAGCTGCTTCAATTGCGAACTCACAAGCTTTGGATGCTGCTAGAAGCAAAGCAACCACTGATAGTCAAAACGCTGCATCATCAGCCCAAGCGGCTATTCAAAAGGCTGTCGACGATGCAATTGCCCAAGCCCAATCCGTAGCTGCTGCACAATCTAGTGCAACATCAACTGCGAACTCACAAGCATTATCTGCAGCAATCTCAAAGGCTAATGCTGATAGTTTACAAGCATCATCACTTGCTAAGTCCATCATGGATTCAGCAATCGCTTCAGCTCAAAAATCTGTGCAAGATTCAGCCAACTCAGTTTTTGCTAACCAATCATCAGCTAACTCACAATCATTGTCTGATGCCAAATCAAAGGCCGCAGCAGACAGTATTGCAGCTTCAAACTATGCTGATTCATTGATGAGTCAAGCAATCGCTTCAGCCCAATCAGCTGCCAAATTGGTCACCGATGCGCAAATTAAGCAAATTGAAGACTCATACGCAAAGATGCTAAACGAACAAGCTGATCAATACCAAGAAAGCCTATCTGAAGCTAGTCAAGCAGCTGTTTCAGAAAGAGAAAGTGCGGTATCATCAGCTCAATCAGTTGCTAGAAGTATTGCAGAACAACAATCAATTGCGGTCGCTGCTGAGAACTCACAAGCATTGGTTGATGCCCAAAGCAAGGCTAAACAAGATAGTTTGATGGCTGATAGTCTATACAACATCAAGCTAAGTGCTGCTAGTATTGCTGCTCAACAATCAATTACAGCAGCATTGAACAGTCAATCAGCTGCTAACTCAGTAGCATTGAGTTCTGCTCAACAAAAGGCAATTGACGACAGTTCAGCTGCATCAAGCCGTGCCGAATCCGTTAAGAATTCAGCATTGGATTCAGCTAGACAATCAGCACAAGATTCAGCCAACTCTTTGGTTTCTTCACTAAACAGTGCTAACCAAGCTGTTATCTCAGCCGCTCAACAAAAGGCGCAACAAGATAGCTTGGCTGCGCTAGAAAGTGCCCAAAGTGCTATCGATGCTGCTCGTGAGGCACAAAGAAGTATCGCTGCATCACAAATTGCTTCACTACAAGCTAAGTATGAAGATGAATTGAGCTCAGCAAGACAACAATCAACTGCTAACAGTATCGCAGCTCAAAAGAAGGCAGAAAGCGATATCGCTGACGCCGTTTCTGCTGCGAAGAGTCTAACTTCATCACAAGCTCAAGTAACAATTGATTCAATCAATGCTGCCAACTCACAAGCGCTAAGTTCAGCTAATGCTAAGTCAGTAGCTGACAGTATCGCAGCATCTAACAGTGCTCAAGATGCTATTTCAGCAGCCAAATCATTGGCAGAAAGCATTGCTAACTCAAACATTGCTTCATTGAATACTGCCAACTCACAAGCATTGAGCGATGCCCAACAAAAGGCATACAACGACAGCGTTTACGCTTCAAATAATGCCGATTCAATTCGTAGTTCAGCAGTTTCAGCAGCAAAATCAGCTGCCGAAAGTCTAGCTAGTTCACAATCAACAGCTACTTCAATTGCGAACTCACTAGCACTATCAAGTGCTAACTCAAAGGCTAAGGCAGACAGTGAAGCCGCTTCATCAGTTGCTCAATCCGTAATGGATTCAACAATTAACTCAGCTTCAAGTCATGCTGCTAGCGTTGCGAAGTCAATCGCTGATTCCTACGCTGACTCATATGCAAAACAAGTGCAATCATTGAATGATCAAACTTCATCTCAATCATCAGCTGCTAGTCAAGCAATTGAAGATGTGAGAAACACTATGAACAGTTCAGCACAAGCTCAACTAGATAGTTTGGCTCAATCAAATGTCTCAGCTCAACAAGCTATCAAGAGCCACTACGATAGCCTAGTTGAAAATGAACGTAGTAAGGCTCAATCAGCAATCGACAGTGCTGCATCAAGTGCAGCCAGCGTTGCCAAGAGCATTGCTGACAATGACATGAACGCCCAAAAGGCATCATTGGAAAGTCAATACTACGCTTCATCAAATGCAGCTAACTCAACATTTGCTAGTCAAATGGCATCATTGAGTTCACAAGTGGAAAGCGATAAGCAATCAGCAATCGCTCAAGCTAACTCACAAGCAGACAGTATGATGGCAGAAAAGAGAGCTGAATACTCAAGTGCAGTTGCTTCATTGAACGCACAAAGAGATGCCGAATTAAGCTCTCAAGCTAAAGCCAACCAAGAAGCAATGAGTAGCGCACAAAGCGTTGCAGCTAGTCAAGCTGACTCACAAGCTCAAGTAATTAGAGATTCAATTGCCAACAAGTATGAAAATGCAATTAGCATTATCAAGGCGCAACAAGAAGCAATGTCTATTGCTGCCATGAATAATGAAGAATCAAAACTAAGCAGCCAAGCTGCTTCATTGAATGCCCAATATCAAGCTCAATTGGCAGAAGTAACCAAGTCATTAAATGATAAGAATGCAGGTAACGAAGCGTTGATTAATCAATACAAAGCACAAATTGATCAACTAAATGCTCAATTGAATGATGTGAAGGCCAACAACAGTAAGTACTACTCAACTAACGAACCTTCAAACGAATACATCGTATCCGCTCACAAGGGTGTTTGGGTATACGGTAGTACAGAATTCGGTAAGCACGAACGCAAACGTTTCATGCGCTATGGTTCCGAATTCAAGGTTGAAAAGGTAGTTGAATACAATGGAATCACTAGACTATATCTAGGTAATGGTGAATACGTCACTTCCAACAAGAAGTACGTTGCGCTAAGAAATGATTTCGATAACGTTCCTAAGTATGTTTACAATCTAAGCGAAGATAGAAAACATTCTTCTGTTCGCAAGGTCTCAGGATACAGATATGTACACGGTCGTTTACAATTGAAGATCCATGGCCACTTCGTGGATAGTTCCGATTACACAGATGGTTATTACGCCGTTGAACCACAAAACAACGACAGATACTATCGCGTAATTAGACACCAAGGAATTGTTATTTACAACAGTCCAGTTTTTGCCAAGAAGCATGCCGTTGGAAAGATTAGTTCTAACAGCAGAATAAAGGTCGAAAAAGTTGTTCATTACAAGGGCATCACCAGACTATACATTGGTAAAGGTAGATACATTACTGCTAACAAGACCTGGGTTAACAAAGAATAATAAAAAAGCTCCTATCGAGTAGATAGGGGCTTTTTTTATTTGGCTTAGATGATTTCAAATAATTGATTCCATTGTTTCATGACATTGTCAGCGCTGAACTTATCAGCTTTTTCAATGGCGTGTTCACTTTGTTGCTTGTGCTTTTCATCGTTATCTAGGATATCGATGACTTTGCTAGCAAACTTACCTAGGTCACCTGATTCAACTAGTGCTCCGTTCTTATCGTTGTCGATAATTTCATTTGGACCATAGTTAACGTCGTAGGCAACTTCAGGAATTCCGTAAGATAAACCTTCGATAAGTGCCATGCTTAATCCTTCACCCTTGGATGATTGGACTAGGACACGGGTCTTTTCTAAGACGTTTTGCTTATCTTGACCGGTCTTGTAATCGATCATTGAAACGTTGTCGGCAACGTCTAGTTGTTTGATGATTTCGTCTAATTCATTCTTGAATTGAGCGGATTCGAAGTATCCCATCATGGTTAAGTGGACATCTGGGATGGTTTGCTTAACGGCAGGGATGATAGAGATTAATTCGGCAACGTTCTTGTCTCTAAATACACGACCCATGTAGGTGATTTCATGATTGGTTACGTCTGAAGTAGGCTTGTGCATTTCAAAGATGGCAGTATCAAAGATGTTGTAAAAGTTCATCTTTGGATAGCGTTTTTCTAAGTCCTTCTTTTGTGCTTCAGTAGGGGTGATGACGCCCTCGTAAGTGTTTTGGTATTTATCAAATAGTGGGGTTAAATTGTCGAACAGCTTTGCCTTAGGATTACCAGCTTGTGATGGATCTTCGGTATGTTCGTTATGCATGATTTGGTACTTATGCTTGGTAGCTTTTACTTCACCCACGGCAACAGTCAATGAAGGACGGTCATTGATAATGACAGTGTCCTTATCTGAGATTTCGTTTATGAAAAATGTGTATAGTTCATCTTCGGTGTTGAAACGAAGAGTCTTACCCTTGTAGTTTAACAGCTTGTACATTGTAGGCATTAGTTGTTCACCAATGTTCATGTGGGTGATTTCCATGACCGGATCCCCAGCCTTGTTTAAGACTAGTTCGTGTCCGATGTTGCCATCTGGATGCATGTAGATGGTCTTTGATTTGAAACCACGGTAGTCAAAGACGTCTCGACTGGAGACATTACCGAAGTTATCGTAGTAATCGACGTTTCCAATTTCACCAACAGTAAGTGGGAAGATGGAAACCTTGGCCACGCGTTGACCTAATTTTTCAATGTATGACTTGTTGTTGTCGACACCGTTAATCTTGTATTCATGCTTGTCGACTAGGTTAGAGTATCTTAGGTACTCATGGTGCTTCTTAGGACCCATTTCACCTTGGAAGTAGTCATACATGTTAATGATATCGTCATCTGCGATACCGTATTTTTGAATTTCTTGATGCAACGAAGGGTTGTAATTTCTGGTAACAATCTTGGCATCAACGTTATTTTGTTTAAACAGTTTGATTCGGTTCATGGCTGAAAATTCAGTTCCCGAATTGAATGTAAAAATGTTTTCATTCACGAATAAAAATTTCTTGCTCATGATTATGCCTCCTCAGTGTGTTCCATATCACTTAGACCCTTTTTGATGTCGAAGTGGTATGTCTTTAGTTTGTCTTGCCAAGTCTTCTTAGCAGAATCGATTAGTTGTTTCCAATCTGCCCAAACGCTGTCTTCTGAGAAACGGTTTGATAATTCATAAGCTTGATCTGACATCTTTTGTAATAATTCGTCGTCTGTAAACAGTTTGACCATTCTATCGGATAGGGCCTTGGTGTCGTCGTAATCAACGACGTAACCATTTTCGTTATCGACGATTAATTCGTTTGGACCGTAATTGGTATCAAAGGTTACACCAACATCACCTTGAGCTTGAGCTTCCATTAGAGCAAGGTTGAAACCTTCCATGACAGAGGCTAGGGCGTATAGTTGAGCGTTTCTTTGCACACCGGTAACGTCATTGGTGTAGCTGTGTAGATGAACAGCATCCTTTAAATCGTATTCGTCTAATGAGGCGTTAATGCGCTTCATTGCGATATCGTCGTTGGAGTGGTCAACATATCCGTAGACATCCATGTTGATGTCAGGAACTTCGTTTTTGGCCATTCCCATAGCGTCGATAATCTTGTTGATTTGTTTTTCAGGAGCAACTCTGGCAGTTACGACGATACTGTGTTTCTTACGATCCTTCATTGGAATGCGTTGACCTTGTAGGTCTTCGTTTTTAATCACACCAACGGGGATGGTGAACATATCAACTGCTGGGTCGAAACGACGTTTAACGTCTTTAGTTTGTTTTTCGGTAGCAGAAACAATTGCGTCGTATCTGTTAGCATCGGTTAGTGAGTATTCGTAGTTGTTGTTCATGATTGAAGTATCTGGTTCTTGAGCGTCACCGGCATGTGAGTTATGTAGATGCAAGACGGTGTAGGTAGGAGAACTCAAGTTTTCTAGGATTTCTTCGAAGTAATCAGAACGATCCATTACGTAGATGTTTGGATGGTCTTGGTCCATGAATTCAACGTTGACTTCTTCTAAGAATTCTTGAAGTAATCCCACAATGTTGTTGTGAGTACGAACAGTGCCATTTTCATCGATGGTCTTAAAACCAGATTTTTCCATTTTACCTTGGGCGTTTAATCTGAAGTAGTCTTCGATAGCTGGACGACCTTCAGGAGTGTACCAAGTTTCAGTCGCAATCTTGTTGTCAGGAGTATACCATTGAGCCATTGATAGAAAACCGCGGTAGTCGTAGAAATCAACACGGTAAAGGTTGGCAAATCCATCGAATAGTTCGACAGACTTAACGATTTTATCGTTGGTAACTTCCTTATCAAATAGGTTGATACGAGCGACGATTTGGTTCTTGCTGTAGACAATCACTCGATTGTGATCTTTTTCGTCTTCGTATCTTAGATTAGAGACACCAAAATTAATGTCTTTTGGACGGATTGTCTTTTTTTGTACGTCGGTAGCTTTTTGGAAATAATCGAAAATGCTTAGGATATATTTATCCGCAATTCCGTTATTGTTTAAATGGAAGTGTAGTAGTGGGTTCCATTCACGAAAGACTAGGCGGTAGTCTTCGCCGAATTTTTCGAATAGTTTTGCGCGTTTTAACTGGGCGTGTTCAATCCCGGAGTTTTTTGCATTAAAGCTAGAATTTAAGAAAAAATTCATATCGGATACTCCTTTTTATGTAGTTACAATTATTATAACGCAGTGAGAGTTAAATTGGAGTAAAGAAAATCTTAAGAAAGATTTTTACATGATTTTTTAACAAAAGTCTAAATTAGTTTTACAATAAATAATGAAGTATTATTGGGAGGATAATTATGACAGAAAGACAATTAATTCAACAAATTCTAAACACAGTGGATGTGGAATACAATTTCGTCAACGTTGACTCAGATAATTCCGCTTACGACATTAAGGCGTTCCAACAAAAAAAAGATCGCCGTCCACTAAAGAATGTGAATGATGAATTAAAGAAATACTTCAAAGAAGCTGGCTTTAATTACACCGAACACATTGGTGACGATTTAGACTTAAAGATTAGCAAATAATACTAATAACAAATCTAAAATAAAAAGACTCAAGATATTATCTTGAGTCTTTTCTTTTAAAGTGTTGGTCCTTGATGATTGATTTCATCAGGGGTCATGTCAGTTAGTTCACAGTCAATGCGATGTTGTTTTAAAACATTTTGAGAATCAACATCAATTGGTTTGAATCCTTTGTTCACTAGGCGTTTGATGTACATAGTGTTGTAACCCAATCCCCAGATAACAGCACCTACAAAGTAGGTAATGTTTGCGGCATTACTTGGGTCAACGTTTAATACTAGTTGTAAGAACATGTGAGTCGCCATGTAGATACAAGCATCAACACCGACGATACATGCAGTGTTGTAGTAGTCAGAACGCAAGATGGAAGGAATCCAATGTAACAAGAATGATAGAATTGAAAATCCAAAACGACCAAACTTGATGCGATCATCGCGCTTAATCATGAAGACGAAGTTTTGCTTGAAATCTGGTGGTTTAGGGAAGTTATCCATTTGAATACCTACTTTCTATCGATTA
The DNA here is from genome assembly GCF_026535805.1 of Lactobacillus sp. B3795. Lineage (NCBI taxonomy): Bacteria > Bacillati > Bacillota > Bacilli > Lactobacillales > Lactobacillaceae > Lactobacillus > Lactobacillus sp. B3795. The sequence goes on along the minus strand of NZ_JAFNPE010000015.1, from coordinate 43,337 downwards.
TTTTCTAGTAAATTTAACGACCGCTTCACAACGTGGTGTTTGTGGCATCATGTCGATTGGTTGAATGAAGTCCACCTTGTACTTACGAGTTAGTTGGACTAAATCAGCAGCCATGGTTGAAGGGTTACATGATACATATACGAATTTTTCTGGTGCACTCTTTAAAATAGCGTCAATTAATTTATCGTCTAGACCAGTACGTGGCGGATCAACGATGATGGCGTCCGGTTTGAAACCTTCTTCTAACCATTCAGGAAGGAGGTCTTCAGCCTTACCAACTTCATAGTATGCGTTTCTAATCTTGTTAATGATGGCGTTGTGGTTAGCATCTTCAACGGCTTCTGGAATGATATCCATTCCACGAATTTCTTCAGCGTGTTTAGCTAAAGGTAAACCGATGGTACCAACACCGGAGTAAGCATCAACGATTTTTTCGTTTCCGGTAAGTTCAAGTGCTGAGATGGCAACTTCGTATAGACGAGGAAGCATGATTGAATTCAACTGTAGGAAAGCACGAGCTGAAAGTTCGAAGCTTAGTCCCTTAATCTTTTCAACAATGGTATCCTTACCAGCTAAGTGCACTGTCTTGTCACCCCAGATAAGAGGGGAGTCACCAGGATTGATGTTTTGCATAACGGAAGTTACTTCTGGTAATTCCATCATGATCTTCTTTAGCATGAAACCTTTTTTAACGAACTTAGGAGTGTTGGTAACAAAGACCACTTGAACGTCGTCGGTGTTTAATGCGGCACGGACGATGACAGTCTTTACGATTCCAGAATTGTTTGATTCGTCAAAAACAGGAATTTCTAGTTCTTGGATGAATTCGACAATCTTTCTCATTACCTTCATGGTAGCAGGGTATTGAACTGAACATTCTGGAAGGTCGACTAAGTCGTGAGTTCCTTCTTTGAATAGTCCGGCGATGACCTTGCCATCCTTCATACGAACTGGGAATTGAGCCTTATTACGGTATTCGTATGGATCTTCCATTCCCATAGTAGAACGGATTTTGAAGTTCTTGTAACCTTGTGGTTGGAACTTTTCCAGTGCTTGTTTGATTAGATCACGTTTGAAACGAAGTTGTGCGGGATATGATAGTGATTCAAGTTCGAATCCACCAACACTGCCGGCATAACTATCACGAGGTTCAACACGGTCTTCGGATACACGGTTAATCTTGACGGCTTTTGCCTTGATGTAATTAGGGTAGACCTTAGTTACTTCAGCGACGACTTTTTCATCGGTAAAGGCACCGGTAACAAACACAAGCTTGTGTTCGTAAAATCCAATTCCTTCACCGTTAATGCCCATTCTTTTGATGGTCATTTTAAATTGTTGGCCAACTTCGACTTCAACGTCGTTATAGTTGGAACGATTATTGCGATTTTGGTATGCCATTAAAAACGTCCTTTTCATTTATACAATATTAATTTACATTATATCATGTTAAAAATGTTTTTAAATTATCAGTGTATCATTTAGCGATTATTTTATTGCAAAACGGTGTCCAAAGCGTTTAAATAGATACAGTAATTAAATTTGAGAGGGGCGACTTTTGACATGAAAAAGCTAAGAAATCTGTTCTTACTTTTGACAATCATTGCAATGTTAGTTTCGTTACCTTCAATTGACTTTGGAATTAAGGTATCCGCAGATGCCAATAGTAGTTCCAACATCATCGATGATAAGGATCCAGAAGCTATCGATGGTGATGCAACAAAGCCAAACGAGGGGACACAAAAGTCTGGTGATCAGTTCAACGATAACAAGACCATCAGTGATTCTATCAACACCGATGGAATTGCAACTACCACCAGCGATAATGCTTATGTCGATAACAACACTAAATACCATATTATCGATACTAAGCTACCTAATATTACGCCAACATGGGGTAACTACACCCGTGTTCGTGACATGGATGTGCCAAGTAATTACACATCCATTGATTCAATTAACACCGGTTCAACAACCTTTAAGACTAAGTGGTTCCTACCTGAAGGATTCCACGTTAGTCCAGAAGAACACGGAAACTACCAAGGTGGAATCATTGCTAACAACAGTATCTACTTTGTAGAATCTGCCGGAACCAACACTAACAAGGGTGCAATTGTAAAGATTGGCCTAGATTCCTTAGATAAGCTAGGGATTGATGATAGTACCCAACAAAACATCTTAGCCAAGGTCTTTAACTTCTTTAACAGAAACTCTGTTTACGGCAGCGACCACAGCAAGAATTTGTCTGACTTCATCGTTGATACTGATGGCTACAGAAAAGATAACGATAATATTCAACAAAAGATTACCGACATGAAAAATGAAATTGCTGCTGCTAACTTGAATATTAAGAATAATCAACAGACCTTTAACAACGCTACTAAACTAGCTAAGAACCAGTTAACTAAAACAGTTAAGGCTAATCGTAAGACGGTTAAATCTAATCGTAAGGCAATTAAGGTTAACCGTAAGGCAGCAAAGAAACTAAATAAGAGTCTAAAAAAGGCTTTAAAAAAGAGACATACAAAAGCTAAGATAATTAAAAAGCTTAAGAAGCAAATTGCTAAAATTAACAAATCGATTACTAAACTTAACAAGCAAAATACTAAACTTAACAATGCATACAAGAAGTTAAATGCGCAAAAGAATAATATGCAAAAGCTTACGCCAAAGGCATTTAAGACTTACAACAGTGTTAAGCAAGCTCAAGGGAAATTAATCGATAGAGATAATAAGGAGATTGATGCTTTCAACGCCAAGATTGATCATAACAACCGTGAAATTGATAGCATTAGTCAACGTAATGACTTGTTTAGCAAGTACTTTGACTTATCCAAGCTACTAACAATCAGTCCAGTTACCAATATTGGTCACGGTCAAACATTGTCATACAACCCAAGTAACAACCACGTTTACTTGGCCCAAGATGATAAATTAGGGGTCGTTGGAGATGACTTCTACAACCAAGTAACTGAAATGGATGCAGAAACCATGAACCCAGTTCACGTTTACCGTTTCAAACTAAACAACAAGGGTCATTACTACGCTGTCCATACTTTGACATTCGATAACGATGGTAATGCATACTTTGGTGTTCGTGGTGGTCCTAAGAAGATGAAGGGTACCTACACATTATTCCATGGAACAATGAACGAAAATGGTATTCAATTCACTCCGGTCAAAGGATTAATCAAGTGGCCAGGAAGCTTTAACCAACAGGTCACCTACAACCGCAACAACAATCGTCTATACCTACTATCAAACGATATGATTATTTCCATTCCGGTAGATGAAGTCAGAAATGATAACATCCAACCACAAGATGTTCACTACACTACCTTTGGTACCAACCGTGAATTCGAAAGTCTATCATTCGATAGCAGTGGTTACGGTTATCTAGTCGTACTTTGGAGATCCGAAGTATTGAAGTCAACCACACCAATCGATTAATAAAAAAAGCAACCACACAATGTGGCTGCTTTTTTATTATGGATTATTAGTAAGAATATTAATTACGTAGAAGATGATGATACCGATGATTAGTGGTTTGTTGGTAAAGAAGAATTTGGAAATTCCCGATAACCATGATTGGAAATAATTGTTTCGATCAATGTGATTAATGATATTGTTGACTACCATTGTGAATTCAAATGCTAACCAGATATATAGCAAGCCGACTAATAGGTTAAGAGAAGCGGACCAGTATAGTCCAGCTAATACTCCTAGAATTGTTGAAGCTAAATGAGTAGATGCGGATAGTAAATAAAAAGTGTAGACAATGATGGTCACGATTTTATTTGTAAACAGTGAAGCGATGGTGTAGTAGAGAAAGAACATAACGATTGGTAGTAGACCGTGGTAAAGAGACGCTAGGTTAAATGATATTCTTTCGTCTAATAGGATTGGAAATATGTAAGTGTTAAAGAATGTGAAAAGGACCAAAATTACGCCACCGTAAATTAGAATGCTCTTTTTGAATGCTTGGTTATTCATTAAACTTGCTCCTCGTTGACTTATTTTTGATAATTATAATACAAAGGATTTCTTAATCAATACAATCATAAATAAAAATGTTATGATTTGATTAATTAATCTAAATGATTTTTATGCGCTAAATTCATGAAGGAAAGGGGATGCTTGAATGCATTTAGAACCACTAAGTTGGAACGACATCTTCGAGCTAGCAAGTGCGATTGGAACATTTATCACCGCATACATTGCGTTGTATTTGAATCGCCGCCAGCCCGCAATGAGAATCAGAGTCGATCGTTCATCCGTTAATGGTCAGGGAGTCTTCATCTACTTCTTGGATGAAAAGTTAAACACTAGTGGCTTTATTAAGTTAAACCGCATCTATATGACACTACATGGTGAGGAGTTGGCTCACAGTGTGAACTTGGATTTGTTTAGGGAAGGATTAACGAGGTGGCGTCCGATTTCCAACGACTATATCGTTACAATTTCAATCAAACGTAGCAGTGATGACGAACAATTGAACCGTATCATTGCCGAGGCCTTCTCGATTGCCAAACACGAACACGATGACATTTCCCACAACGATATCTCAAAAAAGGATTTCCAACTGGGATTCGAATTTATGGTTAACGATCCGAGGGTCCATTTGAATCCGGTTGAGTTTAACTTGAAGAAGCTAGAAGAATCTAGCGTAATCGATATGAATAAAATTAAGGAATTTATGCACTAAAAAATGCATGTAGATAAAAATTATCTGCATGCATTTTTTTATTTGTTCAAAATCATTTTAATGTGTGGAGTTTGGTGGAACTCGTATACATCACCAACTGATTTGAAACCAAACTTGGCATAAAAGCCTTCTTTATCATCTTGTGAATCGATTTCAACTCTTGGATGATCGAAGTGTTCGTCGATTTCCTTTAATACGCGTTCAATTAATTGCTTGCCCAATCCTTTGCCACGAGCGGCAGGGGTGGTAAGTACTCTGCCAAATGAAGTGTGGTCTTCCCCATGAAAGACCCTGGCATAGGCTAGTAGTTGCCCATCTTCTTCAGCCCAGATATGTAGTGCTTTTTTGTCGACATCATCGACTTCTTGGTAAGGACGTTTTTGTTCCACCACAAAGGTTTGAACACGAGCAAAGTAGATGGCCCATAGTTCATCACGTGTGATTTCATCAAATGTTTTTACTATCCATTCCATGACACAACCTCCTAGATTGATTATTTTCATTCTACTATTTTTTATATTGAAAGTGTAAGATTTTGCAGTTTTATGCCAAAAAAGGCGCGGTGTTATTTTTGCGAATCGATGCTATTTTTTTAATCGTTCAAGGGCCCTTGATCAATACGCAAAAGGATTGATTAAGATGAATAATTTAGATGCCGGTTTTGATTTCTTAATGAAAGAAAACCATGTTGGCATTGTCTATGGAGTGTTAAAACGATTAAACATTAGAGTTGATAACCCACAATTTGATGACCTAAAGCAGGAGGGCTTTATCCACCTGGCAACAAAATACAGTCAATATAATGACGAACTAGATGACGATCGGGTTTGCGGCTACCTATTTCAGGCGGTCTATTGGCACCTGCTAGATATTTTAAGAAAGCAGCAACGTACCAACGATCACGTTATTAATGTCGAATCTGAAGTAGATGGTGATGGCTTTTCACCACATGATGAGATTGACGGCATTGATTTGTTGAACCAACTTTGGCTGCACTGTACCACTAACCAAAGAAAGTTTTTATGCTGTGCCTATAACGAATCGATGACCGTTACCGATATTGCCAGAAAGTATCACGTTAGTCGAAAGACGGTCTATCAATGGAAGAAGGGCGTCCAAGAAGAATTTTACAAATTGGGGTAACACTTTTTTAGGTCGGCACGTTATTAATAGTGTAAGGGTTGGCGCTAATCACTTATGAAAATTGGAAAAAGAGGTAAATCACAATGGAAAAGAAATGGAACAAGTCAAAGATTACAGTTAATACTTTAGGAAGCGACAAGGTTATGAGAAAACGTAACATTGCCAACGCAATCCAAGAAGTATCACCTGAACAAATGGCTCAACTAACCGCAATTGTTGCCGAATTAACCGGTGGTAAAGTCGATGGAGTAACACTAGTACAAGAAAGTAACTACTTGGGCTAATTTTAATTGGAGGACAAATTAATGAAAAAACTAGAATTAACATTTAAGAGCGAAAACGGTAAGAACAAGAACTTAGGTTTTAACTATGTAGAAGGTGATCTAAGTGCTGATAAGGTAATGCCAGCCATGCAACGCCTATCAGAATTAAACCTATTCCGTGACAAGGACGGTAGCTTATACCAAGAACCAGTAGCAGCTAAAATCATTGATACCACAAATCAAGTTTTATTCGACAAACGAATCAAGACTGACAATTCTGCTAAGTAATAAAAAAAGTCGTGTTGCATTATGCAACACGGCTTTTTATTTTAGGTATCCATCTGGATAATTTGATTCGATAAATTCACGAATGCATGACACCATCTTTTGTGCAGCAGGCGTCTTCATTTGAACTGAGTTCATTACCATAAAGATTGAACGGTAGAAATCATCATCAAATGGGTATAGTGAAACGTCACCGTTAATTCTTTGGAACGCTAACTTAGGTAGAATTCCCATACCAAGACCTGATTCAACCATTGCAATGATTGATTGGTCATCGATACTGAATTGAATTGAGTTAGGAGCAACGTTGTATTGATCTAACACTGCTTTGGTATCACCATCGTAATCTGATTTTTGTAGAATGAAGTGTTGGTTTTCAACATCCTTTTTGGTAATTGACTTACCATTAGCTGGAACGAAGTCCTTAGGGGTAATGCAGTAAATCTTGTCCTTTACCAATAGGGCCTTTACTAATCTTTCATTGATTGGCTGACATGTGAAACCAAGGTCGATTTTACCTTGGCGCGCCTGGAGGGTGATGTCGTTAAAGTCACTTTGAATCAGCTCAACTTTGACGTTGGGAAATTGACTATGAAAGTTATGTATAATCGTTGGCAACCAGTTGATGCAGACACTACTAAAAGCACCTAGTCTAACTGTTCCAGAAGTTAGTCCTTTGATTTTATTGGCTTCTTGTTGAAGACGTTCTTCATTATTTAAGATATCTTGAATAATTGGAAGAACATCCTTACCATCTTCGGTTAACTTAACTCCTGATCTATCACGGATAAGTAGTGAGAAACCAAGTTGTTTTTCTAGTTTATCGATTGAATGAGAAATTGCAGAAGGTGTAACTTCTAACTTTTGAGCTGCGTGGTGAAAACTCTCTTCGCTAACTACGGTTACAAAAGCTTGGTATGAAAAAGAAATCATGTACATCATCCTCTCGTCTACAATAAAAAACTTATTGTTTTAGATTATATATGTTTTTGTCAAAATATGTAACAACCATTTGAAAAAAATTATGTAAACTATCGAAATAAATTCGAATAGAATAAAAGACGCTATCAAAATGATAGCGTCTTTTTTATTATGGATACCAAAAACCAAACGCTTCTTGTGACCAACGATGATATCTGCGAGCATCCATGTTATTTACGCATTTGATAATATATTCCAGCGGCTTCGGCCGTGAACTGGTAATGATTGCTAGCATGTAGTGCATATCATTGGCACAGTAGATTTTATCTAGTGCCTTATTGCAGGGGTAATAATGTTTATCTCCGACATATTTGATAAGCTTATTTTGGATTTTTTGACGTAGCTTGCGACGGAGATGCTGATTGGCCTGCTCGAACTTGGCATCCAATTTTAGTCCTCTATATAACTGACGCAAATAAATCCCTCCCTTCAAATATCTATATAAGATAGTAGAAGAGTTCGTAGCTCAAATAGCGAAGGAGACGATATCAGTCTCTTTGCATGATATCAATCAATACGTTTAATAGGTCTGAATTATTACGATATTTATCAGTTAGGATTAGTAGGTAGTTAACAACCTCGAAGTTATTTTGTTTACTAAGAAGTTGTTCAAACTGTGGGTATTTTTCATCGTCGCCGAATTTTTTAGCGATAATTTGCTTTAGATAACTAGCAAAATAGTTCCGTAATCTAAGTTGTGCCAAAAGGTGTGTACTTGGATTGTTCGAACTAAAGGTTTCTGTCATTGGCAATACCTCCACTAATCTTTTTACCTTACTTTAATATTTTTTGGATTAAATGTCTAAAGTATGGCACTGATTTTAAAATTATTTAATAAAATACGACAATTTATTAATGAAATAGTTAAAAAGTTAAAATGTGTTATAATCTAGATTATAAAATTATTGGAGGAATCAAAATGCAATCATTTTTAAAGAAGACAGTCTATGCTGGACTAACTCTTTTTGCATTAGGTTCATTAGCAGCAGTTAACACAACCACTGCTAATGCCAAGAAACACGTCACTACTAAACGTGTTGCCAAAAAGGTAAAAACAGGGAAGCACACAAAAAAACAAACTAAAGTAACTGTCACATACTACAAAGTTCATTTCGCAGAAAATGCTGCATATGCTAAATCAAACGGGGTCGTTAGTATCATGAACAAACCCGGTAAACTGGGTAATGCTAAGGTTATTGCCGATAAAGCAACAATGCGTCGTTTAGCAAAATCGAAACTACCTGAAAACGTATTCTATGTATATGGAATGGCTAAGACTAACACCGGTCTATACTACGCTCACGTTGTCACTTTAGGTGGCAAGTACCGTGGTTGGATCTACGTTGGTAGAAATGACTTCCAATACAACCTAGATAGCATTACTAAAAACACTGGAATTTCAGCTACAAAAACATTAAAATACGGTGCAAACCCAAGCAACGTAAACGTTAAAATTCTAGACAATCTATGGACTTATCCTAAGTTCAGTCGTTACAACGCGCGTGTAGTTAGCCATAAGAAGGCTTCATATATCAACGATGATTTCGTTGTTGAATCAGCCGTATACAACACCCGTGGTTGGTTATACTACTACGTTCAAGACACCAAGAAGAAGAGTGTTAATGGTTGGATTTACAGCGGTAGCACTACTGCTCCTAATGCTAAGAAGGATACTAAGAAGACTTCTAACAAGAAGACTTCTGCTAAGACACCAACTGATAACAAGCAAACACAAACTACCCCAACTACCACAACACCAACACCAAGTACTTATAACCTAGTATTTAAATACAATGGTAACTTTGTAAGCACAAAGATTGTTAACTTATCAGATCTATCAGTAAACGGCACTCCTGTCGTAACTCCTGATTCAATCGCTAAGTTTATCCCAAGTAACTACCAAATCACTACTGATTCTAATGCTATCAATACTGATGGACCAATCGTTAATGGTGGAACTGCCATCATCAACCTAAATGCCGTTCCAGCAACTCGTTTAACAATTGCCATCAAACAAAAAGATACTGGTGTACTTTTGACGCCTTCATCTGATTTAGTAACTACTCTAAACGAAGCTGGTCAAGACTTATTGAACCAAAAACTAGTACTAAATGGTCAAAGTATTAATTCCGATGCCGTTAAGTCAATCTTAACTAACCGTAACTTACTAAGCATTGATCAATCAAAGCTATCAACTAGTGGTGCCGGTTCACTTCAATTCGTAGGTGTAGACACAACCGCAATTGATGCAAGTAACCCAACAGTTACTCTTTACTACAAATAAGAGATAAAAAAGCTTCCCAAAAAGGGGGGCTTTTTTACTTTTATTTAATTTTCAGTGAATATTATACTAATATGTATTATTATTATTAATGTATAAGATTAAAACGGAGTGATAAAATTTGAAAAAGTTCTTAGTTTTCTTGTCATTGATAACTGTACTTTTAATGTTTTTTTCAGTTTCTGGACAAGCTGTCAATGCACAAACCTACGTATATGTTACAAGAACTGGTAAAAGATACTACTATAATCGAAATGATTGGGGCTTAAAACGGGCGCACCAAGTTTATCGTGTGACCTTAAGTCAGGCTCAGTCACGTGGTCTTACTTTGGCCAAGGACGAAAGCACCAATCGTACTGTCGTTACTAAGGTAACAGCCAAAAAGGCTAGAAAGATACATAAACAAGCAGTTAGTCATAGTGGCAAGACTAAGATTGCTAACAATCAAATTGTGATTCTAAATGGTAATAATCCTGCCTTTAGTAAGTCCGACATGTCACTAAAGCATGGTGCATGGGCAAGATACGGTAGCTTGGATAAGCTCAATCGTTCAACCACTGCGAATGCAATGTTAAACTATTCATTGATGCCAAAGGTTAAAAGAGAACCTTTATATGTTGATCCTACGGGTTGGCATAACAAAAGAGATGGCGGAACATGGTTATATAATAGAAGTCATCTAATCGGCTATCAGTTTACAGGTCAAAATAATAACTTACGTAATCTGATGACAGGAACGCGTTCATTAAATGATCCTGCGATGAGTACGTTTGAAAATAAGGTTGCATACTATCTACGCAGTAATCACCATCACTACGTTAGATATCAAATTAAACCGGTGTTTAAGAAGAACAACCTCTTAGCGTCTGGTGTGATTATGCGTGCCCAATCGGTTGGGAGTAACGCAATTTCGTTTAATGTTTACATTAAAAATATTCAAGAGGGATTCAAACTGAACTACGCAAATGGAACTAGCGTAGCTGAATAATGAGGAGAATTAATGATGGAAAAATTAAAGCAGTTTTTAAAATGGTTAACACCATTTATTATCTTTTTAGTTTTAGCGTTATTAGTCGTTGCGATTCCACTAGTTAAGAAGCAAACATTCTTGGGATCAGATTCACTATTTCACTTTAACCGTTTCTACGATGCCGCAATGCAATTAAAGAACCATAAGATTAGTTATTTCCAAACTAATTATGGTTTCTTAGGTACAGGTAGAATGCTAAGTACCTTGTATGGACCAGTCGCAGCCTATGTAGGTGGTTTTCTACTATTATTAGCTGGAACCTGGTTTAAGTTCGAAATTTTAACCGATTTAATTGTGTTAATTGTTTCAGCTCTTGGAATGTACAAGCTATGTCGTGTTAACAACGTTGATAAGTACCCAGCTATTTTCATGGGCTTTATTTACATGTACTCTTCATTGGTAATGCAATGGGTTACTGCCCAACAATTTACCGGAGTAGGGGCCATGTTTGTGCCATTTGTCATGATTTATGCTACCCAAATGGTGAGAAAAAATGACGTCTCATTCTTCGGATTCGCATTCGTAATGAGTTTATTGATTGAAACCCACTTGATGAGTGCAATGATTGCCTCACTTGGCATTATTCCATTCTTTGTTGTAGGGATGATTAACGCAGTAGATAAAAAACAACGTGTGCGTATGCTACTACATACCATTTATGCGGCGTTGATTACAATGGTTTTAACGATTAATGTTTGGTACAACTTAATCTACATTTCATCAACCAACCATTTACTTTCAGTCTACCCTGTAACCCACGTTCGTACCTATGGATATAACTTTAATGTTCAATCATTAGTGAACATTATGAAACCGACCGAGTTTATTTTATTCGTTTTTGTATTATACTTTGTTATTAGAAGATTCAAACAAGTCGATATCTTAACTAAGACAACTGCACTAACTGGATTTTGCTTCTTATTTATGGCTTGGAGTCACTTCCCATGGGGAGTTCTTCAATATCTTATTCCACAGTTATCATACACACTTCAATTTCCAAAACGTTTCTTGGTAATTGCGTTTGTATGCCTATTAGTAACTTTCGGTCGAATTTTAACCTATGAAATTAGAAATAATACTCATAAGAGTAACTATGTTGTCGTAGCAACAATCTTATTATTGATTCTTGGTAGTACCGGATTGGACTTTTATGCCATCCACCAACGTAGTATTAACTATGTGAAGCTAAATACTAAGCGTCACAAAAATAATAAGAACGACAACTCACTTTATTACTATGTAAGAAAACACCATAGAACAATTCAAAAGGACACCCAAAGCCACAATCTTTCATACTTGCTAGAAGATATTATTAAGGCGACTCCTGACTATGTTCCTTCTTATAAACAAATTACGGGACATATTGAATACAGTAATCTAGATCCGTACAGATTGTATTACAATGATTACATTGCAAGAAACCATGATAAGAAGGTTCATTTCAAACACATTGTAAGAAAAGATGGATCACTAAGTATTAAGTTTAAACTAAAGAAAGCACAAGAAATTCAAGTTCCATTGGTTAAGTATGCCCAAACACAAGTAACGGTTAATGGAACCGTCAAGAATGTGAAGACAACTAAACTAGGAGCAATAATCGTCTCAGCCAAGAAGGGTAATAATAGAGTAAACATCAAGTATGTAACTTCATTTACTACTCGTTTGATGATGGTACTAACATGGATTAGTTGGATTTTGTTTGGAATTTTTGCATTAACAAAAATTAGACGCAACAAGTAGGCCGAATGGGCCTTTTGTTGCTTTAGAGGAAATGAATAATTTCCGATTACTGGAGGGATAGTTTTGGAACAACTGAGAAATGCGGCTAAAAAAGTTCATGAAAGCCGCTTTTTCCCGCTGCTCGTGTTTGGATTATTGGGGTTGATTGCTCTTAGCGGTTTGATTTTAAATAATACGTTAATTTTGAGCTACGATACGATTTTTCACTTTAACCGCTTTTATGACACTGCTGAGCAAATCAGAAATGGAAGTTATAATTACTTCCAAATGAACTACGGTTTCTTACAAACAGGAAGAATTGTCAATGCCTTGTATGGACCGGTAGTGGCCTACATTGGTGGCTTTGTCCTGTTGCTAAGTTACAACTGGATTGTATTTGAAATTGTAAGCTCAATGCTAGTGATGTTAATCGCTGCATTTTCAATGTATTGGTTATGTAAGGTTAACGGCGTTAGTCGTGATTACTCCATTTTGATGGGTTCACTTTACATGGTTGGATCATCAGTGTTTCTATGGGTAACCACTCAACAATTTACCGGAGTTGGAGCTGCGGTAATGCCATTGTTTTTCATTGGAATTACTTTAATGTTACAAAAATTAAGGATTCCAGTACTAGGGGTATCCGTGGGAATGGCAGTCCTAATTCAAACCCACGTGGTTTCCAGTTTGATTGCCTTTGGTGCTGCGCTTCCAATCATCATCGTTTCTTTAGTACTAACCAAGGAAAAGTGGAAGATGATTAAGGATGGGTTAATCGCAATTGTGTTAACACTTGCATTAACCTTTAACGTTTGGGGAGTTATGATTTCAATCTTTAGACATAATTTCTTGATTCCAACATTCCCCGAAACTAGCATGCAACTATTCACGGTTTCGCTACATGGTGAATCAATCCAAAGTGTTGTTAAGCCAATGGAACTATTGATATTCTTGTATGTTATCTATTATGTGATTACGAGATGGAAGAAGTTAAACTACGTTGTTAGAACATTGGGTTCAGTTGGTTTTGCTTTCTTGGTTTTATCAACGAATATCGTTCCTTGGACTCGTTTACAAGTTGAATTTCCAAAGCTAACCACATTGGTGCAATTTCCAAAGCGTTTTGCAGTGGTTCCATTCATCCTATTCTTCTTATTACTAGGGATGATTTTGACTAACGACAAGCATGCCTTGACGTTAAAACCATTGCACTACCCAAGTCGCGCATTCACTTATGCAATGCTCTTCTTTGTTTTTGCATTAAACATGGAATTAAACTTCCAAGCAATTAACCTAGGAGTGTCTCAAACCATTGCGATGAAACAAAACAATGATTCTGTAATCCCGGTTAACCATGCTTTTAGCTACAACAAGATAAATAATCGTACTTACTTACAAGATTTAGAAAGTACAAATAAATCATACTTTATCAACGATATCCTAAAGACAACGCCTGATTACTTACCAACCACTGAGGCAGTCAATGAGGATAATTATGCTAATGTGCATCCATACCTAAATAACCACCGTCAGTTGATTAAACACAACTTCAAAATTAAGGGTGGTTACACCAAGAAGGTGAACAAGGATGGATCATTGACCGTCACATGGTATAACCATCACTCAAAGACTAGACGCTTCAGAGTAACCGTCGTTAAGTACTCAGCCACTAAGTTAGTTCTAAACGGTAAGAAGATTAAGCCAGCCCGCATCAGTCAGGTTGGTGCTGTCACCGTTAAGGCCAAACCAGGTAAAAATGTGTTAACAGTATCCTATCGTACTGGATTAGGAATGGATGTTATCTTCCTAGTTACCACACTTAGTTGGGTCGGCGTCTTCGGATATGTCATTGTCAGAAGATTTAAAAACAAAAAGAGTAACCAGTAATGGTTACTCTTTTTTATTTGCTAAATAATCCTCATACATGTACTTAGCGGTCTTTAAATAGATGTTGTGGTATATTTGGTCGTCGAATAAGATCGAGTTAGCACAGGACAAATTTGGATTGTTAAAACGACTCTGTTTGACGAAGTTGATACAACTAATACTCTTTTGGGTGTAGTAGATAATGAAGTTATGAATCATCATCAGGTCTTTGAACTTGTTTTGCAGATAGTAGCCACTGGCATTGATCTTGAGGTGCGTTTCTTTGCCATGCATGTACAGGTAGGAGAACTTATCAGTGGAATAGGGGATGCAATAGCTCAATAGGTTGGCGTTAAACCAGGAGTAGGACCGAGTCTTATGACTGGATGGCAATGGAATTAGTGATGCCTCGGTGGTTAAAATTGGAAACTTATTTTTGATATGCAGTTCTTCACAGATACTTCGATTGAAGTGTTTATGCAACATGCATTCCATTTGCAACTTCTTATTGATTAAAGCGGTCGTCGATGATTTCAGTAAGTAAAAGTTAAAACCATTTTCAATTACCATGGTCGCATAACGTTTGCTGCGGTCGTAAACATCCACCAGCATCAATAGGTTATGCCAGTTGATTTGTTTGAAATTAAAACGGTGGTTGACCAGACTAATCGGTAGTTTATCTACATCGACAAAGGTGGTGCCATCCTTACTTTCAATCGCTTCGTTTTTTAAATTTGTTTCATTCATAAAAAAATCCTCTCGTGTGTTTTGCGTTTAACAAGCTAGCACGAGAGGATCTCTTAGGCGAATTATTTCGGCCGATTTAAGAAAATCTTAACTATTTTTGATGAAGTCACCTATGTAAAAGGCAAGTTTACGATAAGTATAGGCGTTAGGGTGGACGTGTTGATCTTGGTACATTTCCTTGTAGTTAAAGTCGGTGATGAATTCTGAATGATATTCACGCCAATCGATGAACGGAATTTGGAATGCTGAATAGACTTCAGTCAAACCATCTAGTAGTTCATTGAATGTGTAGTTAGAATATCTAACGACTTCAGCAGCATTCTTATCTTCGTCAAAACGAGTTAGTGGCAGCACGGCGTAAATCTTTGCTTCGTGGTGTTCACTAATCAGTTGGCGAACCAATCTAGTTAATTTGGAAATGATGCGGACTAATGGAACGTCTAAATGACCATAGTCGTTAGTCCCAATCATCAAGACGATGACGTCGTATTTCTTATCTTTGATTTTTTCAATTTCTTTTTCTAGTGTTTCATAGATGGTAGCACCATTAATCCCGTTGTTGCAGACACGGCAATTATAGTATTTGGCTAAGTATCGTGGATAGTTGTAGCGTAGGTTTACGGTTCCGTCGAATCCGCGGGTGACTGAGTCACCTAAGGCCACGACTGTTTTGTTTGTAAGATCCAATTTAATCAACTCCGATGAATATGTATATATTAACTAATATAATATCAAAAACTTAGTAAAAATTTAATTTTATATACTCGGAATTTTTTTTGGTATAATGGAGGTCCTTGGCAGGGGCACAAAAGCCGAAAAAAGACGCGGATATCCGCGCCCTTTTTTTATTGACACAATTGCCATTTATGATATACTCATTTGTTAATAAATAAAATTAGGAGGGCACACAATGACACACAAAAGAATGATTGTTTTGGATATTGCTTCACTTGGTTTAGGCGAAGCTCCCGATGCTAATCGTTTTGACTCTATTGGTGCCGATACATTAGGCCATATCGCTGATAAGGGGCTAAATGTTTCTAATTTAATTAACCTAGGTCTTGGCAATGTTCGCTGGGACAACGAGATTAAATCAATTCCACAAGTTGACGCTCCTCGTGGCTTCTTTGGGAAAATGGTTACCACTGTTGATAGCAACAGGGGTAGTGCCTCATTTCGTGAGATGTTTGACTACACTGCCGGTGTCCGTACAGCTTCTGTAATGGACTTGTTGGCAGAAAAACAACATAGTGTTTCAATTATTTCAAGCTTTGCTTATTACTGGGAAAAGCAGGACGATATTTCTATGGTCCAAGTCCCTGATGATAGCAAAGCTTTTATTGAATTATCATCTAAAATGAGGACCCAAAAGAGCGGGTTAATTTACTGCCAGTTACCAGAACTACGACACTTCGCCAGAATGGACGACAGTGTTGGGTATGCTAAGCAATTAAATGTGTTGGATGAAACAATCGGTAAGGTCTTAGAACGACTAAGGGATAATGATTTACTACTGATCACATCCTCATATGCCATTGATCCAACCAGAGACAATCGAATTACGCGTGAATACTTACCACTAATTGTCTTCAATCCAAATAAGGATGAAGGTAAGTCATTAGGAATTAAGCGTTCATTAGGTGCGGTTGCTAACGCAATCGTTGCGTTCTTCGATTTAGATGATGGGGAAATTACTAAACCAAACTTTATCAACGAAGTTATGTAATTAAGCAATATTGAAAGGGGTGTTGCGCAACTAAAATAAGCTATTTGTCACTATATTTTTTTGTCGCAGAGAAAGGATTAGAATTTTTATGTATTTGTTAGTTAATATTTTAGGAATTATTGTTTTCCTAGGGATTGCATTTATTGTTTCAAAGAACAAGAAAGAAATTAAATGGCGTTCAGTAATTACTGTTTTAGTGTTAAACCTGGTAATCGCTTACTGTTTAACACAATTTTCATGGGGTCGTGCTGCTGTTGAAGCCGCTGCCAATGGTTTCTCAGCATTAGTTGAAGTGGCCTACCAAGGTATCGCTTTTGCTCTACCTAGTTGGGTTCACGTTAAGTCAATGGACTTTGTAACTTCAGCACTTCTACCAATCTTATTAATCGTTCCAGTGTTTGATATCTTAACTTACATTGGAATCCTACCTTGGATCATCAAATGGGTAGGTAAAGGTTTGGCATACATAACTGGCCAACCTAAGTTTGAATCATTCTTCGCTGTTGAAATGATGTTTTTAGGTAACACTGAAGCACTTGCTGTTTCAACTCTACAATTAAAACAAATCTCAGCAGTAAGAAATGTTGTCATTGCCATGATGTCAATGTCATGTGTGACTGCCTCAATTCTTGGCGCATACACTCAAATGGTTCCAGGTCAATACGTATTGACTGCCGTTCCATTGAACATCTTAAATGCTGTTATTGTAACTAGTATTTTAATGCCAACTTCAGTTAGCCCAGAAGAAGATACTATCGCTAAGTTAGGTAGTTCTTCACAAACTGCTGAAGTTGCCGTTGGTGAACATCCTGAAAACGCAGAAGAAGCTAAGAAAGAACCATTCTTCTCATTCTTGGGTGACTCAATCCTAGGTGCTGGTAAATTAATCTTAATCATTACTGCAAACGTTATCGCATTCGTTGCTTTAGCTGCATTAATCGATAAGATCTTAGGTGCAATCAATCCTAGTTTATCCCTAGAACACATCTTAGGAATCATCATGTTCCCATTCGCTTGGTTAATGGGTTCAGACGTGCATACTGCTTTTGATTTTGCACAAAACATGGGTACTAAGCTGGTAACTAACGAATTTGTTGTTATGGGTAAAGTATCATCACACATCGGTTCATACGCTCCTCACTACCGTGCACAATTAACTGTCTTCCTAACTTCATTTGCTAACCTTTCTACAGTAGGAATGATCATCGGTGCATTCAAGGGTATCGTTAACCGTGAAGTAAACAACGCTATTTCAAAGAGTGTAGGTTACATGATTCTATCAGGAATTTTAGTTTCACTACTATCTGCAGGAATCGTTGGTCTATTTGTATGGTAAAATAGAAATATAATATATATATATAGATTAAGGATTTTGTTTAATGAGTAATAAGTTGAACAAAACGTCAAAAAAAGAGACAGCCTCGCTGTCTCTTTTAGACGTTTTAAGGGACAAAGAAATTTTTAAGACAGAGGTCTTAGGTGGCATCACCGGATTCTTCGCAATCTCTTATATTTTGGTGGTTAACCCAATGATATTAGCTGATGCGGGGATGGATGTTCACCAGACCGTCTTTGCGACAATTATTAGTTCTGTTATCGGTTGTTTTATTATGGGATTCTACGCGAACTCCCCGGTAGTGATTACGCCAGGGATGGGTGTCAATGCATTTTTCACCTACACGATGGTGTTGAACATGGGATTGTCATACCAAGAAGCATTGACCGTTTCATTGGTATCGACGATTGCATTTGCATTAATTGCATTTAGCCGATTTACGGACATCTTACAGGGTGGGATTCCTGATTCATTGAAGTCAGCGATTACCGCCGGCATTGGTTTATTTTTAGTTGAGATTGGTCTGCAAAAGGCCGGTTTGATTCAACAAGGGAAGAATTCATTATTAACGATTGGATCATTTAAGAACCCATCGTTGCTACTAGCTATTTTTGGTTTGATTCTAACAATTGTTCTATACATTAAGGACGTGAAGGGAAATTTCTTCATTGGAATTGTGATTACTACAATTGTCGGCATCATCTTCCACATTCATGATAGTGGGGTTAAGACCACCCACTTGATTGATATCTTGCAATACCACAAGTCATTGTTTGACTTTAGTTTTGAAAACGTCTGGACGACACCGTTTATCATGGCATCATTTTCAATGACGATGATTTTGGTGTTCGAATCGATGGGATTAAATGCCGGCATCTTACCGGACATGAGAAAGTTCAAGAAGACATTTAGAAGTGTCTCGATTACTGGAATCATCTCCAGCATCTTAGGAACTAGTCCAACCGTATCAGCTGCCGAAAGTGTGGCTGGTTTTCAACTAGGGGCAAGAACAGGAATCATGTCAATTACCGCTGGAATTATGTTCTTACTTTCAACATTTTTCATTAGCTTTTTGGACTTGGTACCACAAGCAGCAATTGCCCCAGTCATCATCATTACAGGAGCTTTGATGTTATCCAACTTAAAGACGATTAACATGGATGACTTTGCTGAATGGTTCCCAGCGTTTTTAATCGTGGTATTGATTCCATTGACCGGGAGCATCTCAATTGGATTAGCGTTTGGTTTTGTAGCTTATCCAATCGTGAAAATCTTCAACGGCCAAATTCAATCAATTAGTACAATTAACTATATTTTAAGCGGGTTGTTTTTAATCAATTTGATAATGACAGCAATGCTATAGAAAAGGCGATCGAACGATCGTCTTTTTATATGTATTTTTTTGATAATCTAGTGACGAATTAGTCTAATTTTGGTTATAATGGAGAAGTATATGTTTCATGATTGTAAAAAAGATTAATATCAGTTAAAGTATAGATAGATGTGAAACAATCATGTTTCACAATAGGAGGATTTGCATGAATCCAGAAGAATTCAAGAGTCAATTAGCAAAACACAATATCGAATTGACTGACCACCAAATGCAACAATTTGCCGATTACTACGAGTTGTTAGTATCCACTAACGAACACGTTAATCTGACAACCATTGTTGATAGGGATGAAGTATATTTAAAGCATTTCTTTGATTCAATTACTCCTGCATTCTTTGCAGAAGATTTGAGAACCGAAGAATTAACCCTATGTGATGTTGGAGCCGGTGCTGGTTTCCCATCCATTCCGTTAAAAATTGTTTTTCCTAACTTAAGGGTCACCATCATTGATTCATTGAACAAACGAATCAACTTCTTGGACGAACTAGTTACTAAATTAGGATTAACCAATGTTGAATTACACCATGCCCGAGCAGAAGAATTTGGTGGTAAAAAATCTCAATATCGTGAATCATTTGATATCGCAACCGCACGTGCAGTTGCTCGAATGAGTGTGCTTGCAGAATTCTGTTTGCCACTAGTTAAGGTTGGCGGACGAATGATTGCACTAAAGGCATCAAAGGCTAAGGATGAACTATCAGACGGAAAAAGCGCGATTACTACTTTAGGTGGTAAGATGATTTCCGATGATGAATTCAATCTTCCGGTCTCAAATGATCCACGTAACATGGTCGTGTTAGAAAAAGTAAAGAACACACCAAAACAATACCCAAGAAAAGCGGGTACACCAAACAAGAAACCAATTGGTTCAAGTAATAAGTAGACTAGAGGAGGGGTTTTAATGGGACACGTTATATCATTAGCTAATCAAAAGGGTGGAGTTGGTAAGACTACTACTTCCGTTAACCTAGGTGCAGACCTTGCGACAATGGGTAAAAAGGTATTACTAATCGATGCTGATGCCCAAGGAAATGCAACTTCAGGAGTAGGTATTCAAAAATCCGACATCCAAAAAGATATTTACGATATCTTGGTTAATGAAGAACCAATCTCAGAAGCCATTATTCCTTCAAAACATGAAGGTTTAGACATTGTACCAGCAACAATTCAACTATCAGGGGCAGACATTGAATTAACTCCTCAAATGGCGAGAGAAACACGTTTATTAAATGCCCTAAAATCAGTCTCAGATCAATACGATTACGTACTAGTTGACTGTCCACCTTCATTAGGATTAATCACTGTGAACGCATTTACTGCCAGTGATTCAATCTTAATTCCAGTGCAAACCGAATACTATGCACTAGAAGGTCTAAGTCAATTATTAAACACTGTTCAATTAGTTAAGAAGCACTTTAACCCAGACCTAGACGTTGAAGGGGTTCTACTTACCATGTATGACTCACGAACTAAGTTAGGTCAACAAGTTAACGATGAAGTTCGTAAGTACTTTGGTGACAAGGTTTACGACACAATCATCACTAGAAATGTGCGTTTATCAGAAGCCCCAAGTTACGGATTACCAATCATTGATTATGATCCAAATTCAAAGGGTTCAGAATTATACATGCAATTTGCAAAGGAAGTGTTAGCTGCTCATGGTGAATAACAAAGGACTAGGTCGAGGCATTCAAGCATTGTTTGCTGATAATGATATCGACGCCAACTCAGAAGACGTATTGGAATTAGAGCTAACCAAGTTATCTCCAAATCCTTTCCAACCAAGAACGCATTTCGATACAAATGCACTTAAAGATTTAACCCGTTCGATTGAAAAATCTGGGGTATTCCAACCAATCATTGTAAGAAAGACTAGCGGCAGCAAGGACGAATACGAAATTCTTGCTGGTGAAAGACGTTACCGTGCCTCACGTATGGCAGGTAAGGAAAAGATTCCAGCGATTGTTCGCGATGCTTCTGATGAACAAATGATGGAAATCGCAGTGATGGAAAACCTTCAAAGAGAGGATTTAAATCCAATCGAAGAAGCAGAAGCTTACAACACCTTGATGACTAAGTTAGACATTACACAAGCTGAAGTATCAAAACGTTTAGGTAAATCACGTCCATACATTGCTAACTACTTACGTCTATTAGGTCTACCAACTGAAGTAAAGGACATGCTAACTAAGAACCAACTTTCAATGGGACAAGCAAGAACATTACTATCTGTTAAGAAGAAGGATGAACTAATCAAATTAGCTAAGAAGGCATACGAACAAACTATGACTGTTCGCCAACTTGAAAAGGAAATTGAAAACCTAAGTTCATCACCTAAGAAGAAAAAGAAGCCACGTCGTTCAACTAAGAAGTCACCATTCTTGCGTGCTTCTGAAAATGAACTACAAGACAAATTCCAAACATCTGTTTCAATCTCAAATAACCGTTCTAAGAAGGGTACAGGTAAGATTGAAATCAGTTACGCATCAGATGATGATTTAAACCGCATTTTGCAAATTTTAGATATTAACTTAGACTAAAAGGAGTGCTCAATATGTATTCATTAAATGATGTTGTCATGATGAAGAAAGCCCACCCATGTGGAGAGAATAGTTGGAAGATTATTCGAATGGGTGCAGACATTAAGATTGAATGTCAAAAGTGCGGCCATGTGGTTATGCTTCCACGTCGCGAATTCGAAAAGAAAATGAAAAAAGTAATTCAAAGTACACAAGAAGATTAAATCTAAAGAAAAGAGTGAATTATTAATATGTCATTAACAGCAGGAATTGTTGGTTTACCAAACGTTGGTAAATCTACATTATTTAATGCGATTACTAAAGCTGGTGCGGAAATGGCTAACTACCCATTTGCCACAATCGACCCAAACGTAGGGATGGTGGAAGTACCAGATGACAGACTTGATCGAATTCAAGAACTAATTCCAGCTAAGAAGATTGTACCTACTACCTTCGAATTTACCGATATTGCCGGTATCGTTAAGGGTGCAAGTAAGGGTGAAGGTCTTGGTAACAAGTTCCTAGAAAACATCAGACAAGTGGACGCTATCGTTCACGTTGTTCGTTCTTTTGACGATGACAACATTACCCACGTTACTGGTAAAGTTGATCCAATCGCTGATATCGAAACAATCAACTTGGAACTAGGTATCTCTGATTTAGATGCAGTTACTAAGCGTTTAGGTCGTGTTCAAAAGGCTGCTAAGGGTAAGGATGAAGATGCCCTTGCTGAATTAGCTGTCCTAGAAAAGATTAAGCCAGTCCTAGAAGCTGGTAAACCAGTGCGTTCAATCGACTTTGATGAAGATGAACAAAAGATTGTTAAGGGATTATTCCTATTAACTTCAAAACCAGTGCTATACGTTGCTAACATCTCAGAAGATGACATGGCTGATCCAGAAGGCTCAAAGTACTTCCAACTAGTTAAGGAATATGCTGCTAAGGAAAATGCTCAAGCAATCGGTATTGCTGCGGAAACTGAAGAAGAAATTGCTGAATTAGATGACGAAGACAAGGCGACTTTCTTAGAAGCCGAAGGTGTTACTGAACCAGGTCTAAACAAGCTAATTCGTGCTTCATACAACCTATTAGGTTTAGAAACATTCTTCACTGCTGGTGGTAAGGAAACTAAGGCTTGGACTTACCTAAAGGGTACCAAGGCTCCTCAAGCTGCCGGAATTATTCACTCAGACTTCGAACGTGGTTTCATCAGAGCTGAAGTTATGGCCTTTGACGACCTAGACAAACTAGGTAGCGAACAAGCCGTTAAGGAAGCTGGTAAGCTACGTGTTGAAGGTAAAGATTATGTTATGCAAGACGGTGACATTGTAAACTTCAGATTCAACGTTTAATCGGAAAGGACGACATCAATGACTGAAAAGAGAAATGCTCATGTACAACAAAACAGACATGAAGCAGAACAAAAGACTCGTCAACAATTTGATGGGATTGGTTTGACTAAACGTAATTCAGATTACATGTTTAGATTTAACAAAGAGTTAAAGAAGACCAAGTTATCAGACGAACGTAAGGTCGAAATTGTTAACCAAATGAAGGATGAATTGCTAGTTGAACAAAAACACGGTGCAACTGCGCGTAATTTATACGGTACTGTTGAAGAACGTATCAACTTCATTATGAACCCACCAAAGAAAAAGATTTCAATGATGGATAACTTTGCGCCTAATGCAATCTTTAATGCATTGTTCTTCTTCGTTATCTTTAACTTGCTATACGGAATCACTTTGATGATTCAAACTAACGCTAAGGACAAACAATCAGTCGGAATCTTATCACTTGTATTGATTTCTCTAGTATTTGGTATCTTTATGCCAATTATGACTAGATTATTGGACGGAAACGTTAAGCACAAATACAGTGGACTAGTGCGCTTTGGTTTACTAATCCTATCAGTAATTGTGTGGATTGGTGCGTTCATGGTAATTGTTTCAATTCCACAAGCAGGAATTAACATTGCCGTATCACCAATTGTTAACTTTATTTTAGCTGCAATCTCAGCATTCACAGCGTTCTGGATTCACAAAAACTACGAAATTACAGTTAATGTGATGACACCTAGAACACCAAATCGAAGATAAAAATAAATGTCAGTGAAAATTAAATTTGATTTTCTCTGGCATTTTTTGTATATTAGACATTAAAAAATAAATAGATAGGGGTTTTATGATTATGGATAATTGGAACACAAAGTTTGCCAAAAAGGGATTAACATTTGATGACGTATTGCTTATTCCAGCAGAAAGTCACGTTTTACCTAATGATGTGGATACTTCAGTTCGTTTATCAGATGATGTTAAGCTAAACGTACCATTTTTAAGTGCAAGTATGGATACTGTTACAACCTCAGATATGGCGATTGCCATGGCTGAAGTTGGTGGATTAGGTGTAATTCACAAGAACATGATTATCGATGATCAAGCCGCAGAAGTTAAGAAGGTCAAAGCAGTAGAAAAGACCGACAAAACCCCTAACGCAGCAGTTGATGCTAATAACCATTTATTATGTGCCGCCGCTGTTGGTGTTACATCAGATACATTCAAACGTGTGGAAGCTTTGTTTGCCGCTGGTGCTGACGCTATTATTATTGATACAGCTCATGGTCACTCTGCAGGAGTTATCAGAAAAGTAAAAGAAATCAAAGCCAAGTATGCTGAAAAGACTATCATCGCTGGTAACGTTGCTACAGGACAAGCAACTAACGATTTATTCGAAGCCGGTGTTGACGTAGTTAAAGTTGGTATTGGCCCTGGTTCAATTTGTACCACTAGAATTATCGCCGGTGTTGGTGTTCCTCAACTAACTGCTGTATACGATGCAGCTGAAGTTGCTAGAAAATGGGGCAAGCCAATCATCGCCGATGGTGGTATCAAGTACTCTGGTGATGCTGCTAAAGCAATCGCTGCCGGTGGTAACGCTGTAATGCTTGGAAGTATGTTATCAGGAACTGACGAAGCTCCTGGTGAAATCTTCGAAGAAAATGGAATTAAGTATAAAGCATACCGTGGAATGGGAAGTGTTGGAGCCATGCAACATGGTTCAGCTGACCGTTACTTCCAAGGTGAAGTAAACGAAGCTAACAAGCTAGTTCCAGAAGGTATCGAAGCTCGTGTTGAATACAAGGGTTCAGCTAAAGACGTTGTATTCCAAATGGTTGGTGGTCTAAGAGCAGCCATGGGATACACTGGATCAAAGGATATTCAAGCAATGAACGATGACGCTCAATTCGTCCAAATCACTAGTGCAGGGCTAATTGAATCACATCCTCATGATGTCCAAATCACAAAGGATGCACCAAATTATAAATAAAATGTTAAAAATATTAAAAGATGCTAATTTTTAGCGTCTTTTTTATTTACATTTATATAACAAATCTTTATATTGTGTTAATATTAGACTATATAAACGAAAAGAAAGAAGGCGTCTCAATGAAAGTTCTAGTAGTAGACGATGATCAAGAAATTGCTGAATTATTAAAGATTTACATACGAAACGAAGGATACGAAACAGTCATTGTAAATGACGGGGAAGCCGCCCTAACTGAATTAAGAAAAAATAGTGATATTGGACTTATGATTCTAGACATTATGATGCCAAAAATGTCTGGTTTTGAAGTATTAAAACGAGTAAGAAGAGAAATTAGTTTACCAATCATGATTCTATCTGCCAAGACAGAAGACATCGATAAGATTGAGGGACTTGTTGGTGGTGCTGATGACTACATAACAAAACCATTTAATCCACTTGAAGTAATGGCTCGAATGCACTCAATTTTAAGAAGATACACTGACAAGGTTGTCGTCGGGGAACCTGAAGTACTAAACGTCGCTACTTTGACTATTAACCGTGAATCACACGAAGTTAAGACTAGTGATGGCAAGTCCATTCAATTAACTGCAATTGAATTTGGTATTTTATACTTATTAGCAAGTCATCCTGGTCGTGTATACTCTGCCAATGAAATCTTTGAACGAGTATGGCGTCAAGAAAGTATTATTTCTGCTAAGACCGTTATGGTTCACGTAAGTCACTTGCGCGATAAGTTAGAGGAAGCTACAGATGGTAAGAAGATTATCGAAACTGTCTGGGGAGTAGGATACAGAATCAATGAAGAATAATAGTAAATCAATTAAGTTAACACATAAGGAACGAATTGGATTAGTTACTGATGCTATTCTAACTAGTTTGTTTATATTGTTAGTTAATTTCTTGGTTTTCTTTGCAACAGAGGTGTATTACACAACCCATCCGGATTGGCGTAACCAGTTAATCCGCTTTGGTAACTCTTTAATTGCAGGAAATCATATCCAACTATGGAGTTGGAGCAATGGATTTGTAGTTATGATTGCCGCATTGGATATGTTTGTGTTGTATATTCGTTTGTTCATGCATTATAAACGTATTCAAGAGCAACATATTATTAACGATTTGCACTATATTGCGGATGGTAATTTCGATTACACAATCCCATATAAGCTAATCGGTGATGATCAACGAATCGTTGAAAGTATTAATGTATTAGTTAATAACGTTATTCACTCAATGTCTGAAGAACTAAAGACTGAAAGATCAAAGGATGAGTTAATCTCAAACGTTTCTCATGATATCAGAACACCTTTGACTTCCATCATTGGTTACTTAGGTTTGATTGAAAACAAACAATACACAAGTGAAGAAGATTTGGCTAAGTATGTTCATATTGCCTATTCAAAGGCAAGACAAATGAAGACTTTAGCTGATGATTTATTTGAATACACAAAAATTACTGATAAAGATTACAGTAAGCTAAACACTAGAAAGATTGAAATGAAGGCAATGATTGATCAAATCGCTGCTGGATTTGATTTAGAAATGGCCGAAAAGGATATGCAAATGCATAGTAAGACCAACTTCGATAAGTTAGTGATCGATGGTAGCCCAACCGACTTGGCTCGAGCTATTAATAATCTAATCAATAACGCCTTGAAGTACGGTCATGACGGTCACAACATTTATGTTGAAGGTTTCCGTGTCAATGAAAAGGAATTAGAAATCAAGGTTTCTAACGATGGTGAAAAGATTCCTGAAGAATCAATTAAACACGTTTTTGATCGTTTTTATCGTGTCGAAAACTCACGTAACAAGTCAACTGGAGGAACCGGTCTTGGATTAGCAATCGTATACGAGGTGGTGAATATCCATGGTGGTTACTGTTCAGTGGCATCTAATGATGAATTAACAACGTTTACTCTCCATCTACCAATCAAACATGGTGATAAGTTAACACCTAATAAACATGAGGAAGGGCAACAGGAGGTTATCGATAATGCAAAGTAAGCTTGTTCCCAAGCTTAGTATTGCTTTAATTGCATTAGTTATATTCATTACAATGCCTTTAACAGCAAGTGCTCAAACAACTAAGGCTACCAAGGCCACTACTACAACTACTGCTGATTCCAACACCTCAAAGGCTGTTGCGATTGAACGCAGTAAGGAATTAGGCCAACAGGTCGATAAATTATTAAGTAATAATCAACCACTAACACTGACTGCTAAGTCTGCAATTGCGATTGATTACCAAACTGGCCAAGTGTTGTATGCTAAAAATATTAATGAATCACTACCAACAGCTTCAATGAGTAAGCTGCTAACTTTATATGTTACTTTGAAGTACATTAAAGAAGGTAAGATTCATTGGGATGACAAAGTAAAGATTAATAAGGCACTCCATAATTTAAGTGTTAATCGTAACTACGCCAACGTAAAACTACGTTTGGGTCATTCATACACAATCAGACAACTTTACCAAACCGCCATCTATTCAGAAAATGCCGCAACCATGGCATTGGGATACGGTGTCGCGGGTAGTACACAAAAGTTTGCCTTACTAATGCGTAAGGAAGCTAAGAAGATTGGGATTACCGATGCCAAGATTTATACTGCCTGTGGTTTAACCAACGGTGAAGTTGGCTCGCTTGGTTTTAAAGGTGTCTCAGCTGATGCAGAAAACAAACTATCAGCTCGTGATATGGCGCTATTAGCAATGAAGATTTTGAAATACTACCCAGATATTTTAAAGACAACTTCAGCTAATACCACCAAGTTTGACGGACAAACGATGCTAAATTGGAACTGGATGATTAAGGGGAGAAGCCAAGAGCTACCTGACATCAAGGTTGATGGTCTAAAGACTGGAACATCTGATACCGCTAAGGCCTGCTTTACAGGTACTGCGGTTAAGAACGGTCATCGTATCATCACCGTTGTGATGGGAGTTCCTAACGCTGGACAATACGATCCAGCTCGTTTCATTCAGACCAGAAAGCTTATGAAGTACGTCTATGCTAAGTATCACTACGTTAAGCTATCTCATGGTCAAACCGTTAAGGACGCCACTAACGGTAGAAGTACCGGTAAGATTAATGTTGAAAACGGTAAGGACGACTCAGTTGATTTAGCCGTTTCAACTACGCAAGGTGTTTGGTTAACTAAGAAACAAAAATTAAATATTAAAGATATTAAGTCAACTGGTAAATATGCTGATGGATCCAGCGTTGATGCCGGATTCGATAAGGGCGATAAAATTGCCACTGCAAAAGTTTCTAATGTGAAATATATGAAGGGTGTATCCAACCGCATTGATTTAATTGCTAATCATGATGGATATAAACCTAACATTTTCGGGAGAGCATGGAGATGGATTGCCAGTTTATTCTAAAAAAGAGTTATCAAAATGATAACTCTTTTTTTATTGCGAAAATTGAACAAACAGTATATTCACTGTGTTTATAGTAATAAAATGATGATGTTTTATTAAAATTATGTAAATAAGTTAGATAAAATAAACTATTTTGCGTTATAATAATAGGTAAAGTTTGATTTTTATCTGACTGTTTATAAATCGTTGAAAATTAAGACCTATTGTTTTTAAACGGGGGAATATTATTTGACAAAGCAAGTACCAAATCCAAATGAACCGCGTTGGCTAACCAACTTGAAGACGGCAATGCCTTTGAATATTAGCTACGTTCCCATTGGAATTGCATGTGGTATTTTACTTCATGCAGCTGGATTTAATACTTTATTAACAGCTTTAGTATCATTGATGGTTTTCTCTGGTGGTGCGCAATTCTTGATTGCTTCCATGTTAACCATTAACTCACCATTATTATCAATTGTAATTATGATGTTTTTCCTAGAGTTGAGATATGCATTATTAGGATCCAGTATTTCTAAATATTTACAAGGTAAGTCATTTTGGTTTACTGTGTTATTTGCAGTTTCATTAAATGATGAAACATACGCTGTAAATTATTTGAAATTATCAACTGATAAGAAGTTTACTGCTCAAGATGCATTGCAAATTGAACACTATGCTCTGGTTGTGTGGACAATTAGTACCATTATTGGTAGTTTAGTTGGCTCGTCACTTTCAATTAACCTAACAGTTGTTCATTTTGCGCTAACTGCATTATTTATTTATATGATCGTTATGCAAATGAAGTCATTACTAAAAGTGTTAATTATTCTATTAACAATTGTATTGGCAATTGCATTCATGTTATTGATGAAATCCACTTTAGGATTAGTCGTTTCAACTCTGTTAGCTTCATTCATTGGATTCTTCGTTGAATCATGGATTAGAAGCCATTACGAAAAGTACAAGAAGAATCGCTTGCTTCGCTTATTTAAGAACCCAGCGGGAACCCCTGAAGATAAGTTTGATGAAGAAGAAGAAGAGACTGAATAACTTTAAAAACGGATTAGGAGATATTCTATGGAATGGAATTCAACTCAACATTTTTGGTTGATTATATTATGTTTTGTGGTTGCTTTTATCCCTAGATTCGTCCCACTAGCTTTCTTTAGAACAAGAAAGATTCCTAAGTGGTTTAACGAATGGATGGGTTACATACCTATTGCCTTATTTACCTCGTTGGTTGTTAAGGACTTATGTATCACATCATCATATACCTTATCGGTATCAGGAAAAGCACCCGAACTAGTAGCTGCCTTAATCGTGTTTATTATTGCTTATTGGACAAGATCAATGGCGCTATCAGTTATTTTGGGATTAGCTGCTGTGTTAGTATTAGCAGTATTTATTTAAATTAAGAATAAAATAAAAGCACTGGTCGATTGACCAGTGCTTTTTTAGTTTTGTTTTATACGATATGCATCTTCATATCATCGTCTTTTACCTTATGACACGCCTTTAATATCTTTAGTATGGTTATTGAGATAATTGAAGGCATCACAATGCCTAATACAACATAGATTGCTAGTTTAGATAGACTTTGACTAGCGAAGGTTAGGGGAACGATTAATGAATTGGTCCCCAGACCGGCTAATTTGTATGTTGTGGAAAAATGGAATAATAACGTGCCAATTGGGGCGACAATCGCCGATGACACCATTCCAGGAATCAGAATATACGGATTCTTGGTGATGTTTCCGAATTGCACCTTGGGGGTAATTAAACCTTGGGCAATGTTTGCACCAGGACGGTTTACTCTAAATGACATTACCGTGTATGAAACGTATTGGGCGGTAGTCCCGAGTAGTGCCGATCCAGAAGATAGCGGATCTAACATGACCGCAATCGCTAATGCCGCTGACGATGCTGGCGTCATTAAGAAGACTGACCAGACTAAAGCGACGGTAATTGAACCGACGATTGGATTTACAATCATGCTTTTGGCAATTACTTGTGATACCCATACTAAAGCAGGGGTTGTGATTGCTGCTAATCCTAACGCAATTATTGATCCCAGCATTGTTGCAGAAAAGGGTACTAAGAACATATCCAATGGTGTTTTCCCTGATAGGTGCTTACCGATAAGTGTAGCGATAATAGCACCACCTAAAGCACTAATTGGTTGTCCAATCATAAATACTGATGACCCGGTAGGCTGAGATAGCAAATGACCTGTCGCTGTGACGGCGTTGATTGTTTTTTCAGTGAAGAAAACGTTGTTGGCACCAACCGTTGCGGCAATCATCGAGCTAAACATAACCAATGTGTTGGTCTTTAGCTGATGAGCAACGGCAGCACCGATAGCGGGGGCCATTAGGACCTGGTCAATTACACCAATCTGGTATAGTGCGGACCAGTGTACTAAGTTGGCGATGGCAACTATCAACATTCCGATACCCAGCGTAACAAAAATTGCGTTTGAGACGCCACTTACTACCAAAAAGACATTTTCTTTGACGGAAGACAAAGGCTTTACCATATCAATTTGTGGGGCGTCTTTTTTTGCTACATCAATCATTTGAATCCACTCCCTTATATAGAAAACTAAGTTCTACCGGGCCGCAAATATACTAAAAAGCACTAGCGATAACCGCCAGTACTTTTTTTAATGATTAGACAAGGTCGATTTTCATGTCGTCATTTTTGATTTTATGAGCAGCCTTTAGAACTTTAACAAGTACCACTGAAATTACAGCTGGTACAACTACACCCAAGACTACGTAGACAGCTAGTTTTGGCATACTTTCAGAAGCAAGGGTAATTGGAGCAATTAGTGAGTTCAAACCTAATCCAGCAATCTTGTATGATACTGAGAAATGAAATACTAATGTTCCAACTGGACCGATAACTGCAGCAGAGACGATACCAGGAATTGCGATGTATGGATTTTTGGTAATGTTACCAAATTGAACCTTTGGAGTAATCAAACCTTGGGCAATATTTGCACCTGGCTTGTTTACTCGATATGACATCACTGTGTATGATACGAATTGTGCTGTTGTTCCTAATAATGCAGCGCCTGATGATAATGGATCCAACATAACGGCAATTGCTAATGCAGCTGATGAAGCAGGGGTCATTAGAAACATTGCCCATACGACAGAAATTACTAATCCACCAACGAATGGGTTAATAACCATTGTCTTGGCAATTACTCCTGATAACCATACAAGTGCAGGGGTAGTGACTGTTGCAAAGCCTAAGGCCGCAACACATCCTACAAATGTAGCTGCAAATGGTACTAAGAACATATCCAAAGGTGTTTTTCCGGTTAAGTATTTACCAATAATTGTGGCGACAACTGCGCCACCTAATGCACTAACAGGTTGACCGATCATGAAGACGGCAGAACCTGCTGGTTGAGGTAATACGTGTCCGGTTGCAGTAACTGCATTCGTCACAGCAGAAGTGAAGAATACGTTGTTTGCACCAACCGTAGCGGCAATCATTGAACTAAATAACACCAAGGTATTAGTCTTTAATTGTGAGGCAACGGCAGCACCGATGGCGGGGGCCATTAAGTATTGGCAAATTAATCCAATTTCGGCTAAAGCTGTCCAGTGGACAAAGTTGGCAATAGCACCTAATAATAAACCAACACCTAGTGTGACTAAAATCGCGTTAGACACCCCATTGAACACTAAATATACACTATCCTTAAACCCAGATTTTACTTCAACGTGCGCAAGATTCGCGGCGTTCATCTGAGGTGAATCGTCTTTTGTTGCATTTATCATATTGAATCAACTCCCTTACTTAAAAAAGTATTTGTATTTAAAAATTAAAAT
The DNA here is from genome assembly GCF_026535805.1 of Lactobacillus sp. B3795. Lineage (NCBI taxonomy): Bacteria > Bacillati > Bacillota > Bacilli > Lactobacillales > Lactobacillaceae > Lactobacillus > Lactobacillus sp. B3795. The sequence goes on along the minus strand of NZ_JAFNPE010000015.1, from coordinate 10,801 downwards.
TAGATTAGAAACTAATTAAAATTTTTATAATTAAACCATAATTCAGGAATAAAAGTCAAGACAATTAAAAGAAAAAACATCGGTGAAATTTTTTCACCGATGTTTTTTAATAGATTTTTTCAATTATTTATACATGTAATCTCTAGTGATTGGTAGTACTTGTCCTGAAGGACCCTTTGAGATTAAGTATTGCATAACATCAATGTTACCGGCCTTGAATGAACCAGCACATGTCTTAAGGTATAAGTCCCACATTCTTAAGAAGCGTTCGTCATCACCCATAACTTCTTTAACTTCATCAATGTGATCGTTAAAGTTCTTGTCCCAGTGTTCCAATGTGTATTGGTAGTGTCTTCTTAATGATTCTAAGTCATAAATTTGAAGACCATTGTTGATGATGTGATCTAGGTTTTCAGTCATACCTGGAACATATCCACCAGGGAAGATGTACTTGTTAATCCAACCATTGTAGGCTCCACCTTGTTGTCTAGTAATTCCGTGAATTAAGGCAACACCATGTTCCTTTAGGTATTTGTTGATGCATGAGAAGTATTCGTTTAAGTTTTCTTTACCAACGTGTTCAAACATACCAACTGAAGTGATGTAATCAAAATGTTCATCACCTAGTTGACGGTAATCTTGTAAGCGAACTTCAGCTTGATCTTGTAAACCAAATTTTTCAATTTGTGCGTTTACGTAATCGCATTGTTCTTGACTTAAAGTAACACCGACTACGTTTAGTCCGTATTCTTTAGCAGCAGTTAGCATTAATGTACCCCAACCACAACCGATGTCTAGTAGGGTACGACCTGGCTTAGGATTTAGTTTCTTGATAATGTGGTGTACTTTTTGCATTTGAGCATCGTACAAGTCATCGTCAGGATTTTCAAAGTAAGCACATGAATAGGTCATTGTCTTATCTAACCAAATCTTGTAGAAGTCATTACCAATATCGTAGTGACTTTGAATGTCCTTCTTACTAGTGGACTCGTTATGATTTTGCTTAGGTAGGAAATTAATGTATTTATGGTCACGAATAAAACTAGTTGATTTTTGGTAAGCAGAAACGATTAAGTCTTCAATACTTCCGTCAACATCGATTTTTCCGTCCATGTAAGCTTCTCCCAATGCGATAGAAGCATTCTTTCTAATATCCTTGATCGGAATTGGTTCTTTCATAGTGATGGTAGCCTTAGGTTCGCCTTCACCATATTTTTCAGATTTGCCGTCCCAATAATTTACTTGGATTGGTTCATTAAATCCGTGTTTAAAAAATGTTTTAAAAAAAGTTTTTTCAAACATGAGAACAGTCCTTTCTTTATTAATAAAACCACGACACCATTATACTCTTATGAGGGTACTTTATGTAAGTAAAGACACCGACTAATTTCATTATTTTTTATAGTGTAAAATGTTATAATTAGAACATAACTAAATAGCGGGGTGAATTATGAAACTGTGGGATAAATTTTTAGCCAACGTTAAATTAAGACGCTGGTGTGTATTGATTTTTATAATCTTTGTTTTATATCTAATGCGCTCAATGATGAGTATGTTACTACTAACCTTTATCTTCTCATTGCTAGTCACCAAGTGGGTTGGCTTCGTTAGAAGATACATCAAGATTCCAGCACCTATCTTAGTCATTTTGACTTATCTACTATTTATTGCTGGGGTAGTAAGTGCGGTTGCAATTTACTCACCGGTAATTTACGACCAAGCTGTTACAGCATCAAAACACATTATTGATTTCTATGAAGATCCAAATAACCTTCATGGTACTACCCAGATTAAAGACATGATTGTTCAGTTCATCCACCGTTCTAACTTCTTAAGTGAAGTGAAGGGGAGCTTCTCAATTATTCTTCAATATGTATCTAGCGTAGGCCAAATGGGGGTAACATTCTTCTTATCTCTAATCTTGAGTTTCTTCTTTACATTAGAAGAAAAATCAATGGGTGAGTTTAGTAAGCGCTTCTTGGATGCAGAATTTTCATGGTTCTTTCAAGACGTCTACTACTTTGCTAAGACATTTACCAAGACATTTGGGGTAGTGTTAGAAGCACAATTCTTGATTGCGCTATTTAACACCATCTTTACCACCTTAATTATGGCATTCATGGGAATTCCACAATTGGTTATTCTATCAATTATGATCTTCTTCCTAAGTTTAGTGCCAGTTGCTGGTGTAATCATTTCATTGGTACCTTTATCAATTGTGGGATATTCTGTGGGTGGATTGAAGTACATCATTTACCTAATTATTATGATTGCTGTAGTTCACTTCCTAGAAGCATACATTTTGAATCCAAAGTTAATGTCTTCTAGAACAGAGTTGCCAATTTTCTATACATTTTGTGCCTTACTAATTGGTGAAGAAATCTTCGGAACATGGGGACTAATTGTCTCGGTACCAATCTTAGCCTTCTTCCTAGAAATTTTAGGAGTGAAGGGTGAAAACAAAAAGACAATAAATATAAAGAGAATTGTCAAATAGGATGTAAATTTTCTACTTTTGATGTAAAATAGTATTGTTGATTTAAGAAATAGAAAGGGGTTTTCGACCTATGTCAAAACTTGTATTAATCCGTCACGGACAAAGTCAATGGAACCTTTCAAACCAATTCACTGGTTGGGAAGACGTTGATTTAAGCGATAAGGGTGTAGAAGAAGCTAAAGAAGCTGGTAAATTAGTTAAGAAGGCAGGACTAGAATTTGATTACGCATACACTTCAGTTCTAACTCGTGCTATCAAGACTTTACACTACGCCTTAGAAGAATCAGACCAACTATGGGTACCTGAAACTAAGACTTGGAGACTAAACGAACGTCATTACGGTCGTCTACAAGGTCTAAACAAGAAAGAAACTGCTGAAAAGTACGGAGACGAACAAGTTCACATTTGGCGTCGTTCATACGACACACTACCTCCACTATTGAGTGCAGATGACGAAGGTTCAGCTGTAAACGACCGTCGTTACAAGGACTTAGATCCTAACTTAATCCCTGGTGGTGAAAACCTAAAGGTTACTCTAGAACGTGTTATGCCTCTATGGGCTGACGAAATTGCTCCTAAGCTATTAGACGGCAAGAACGTTATCATCGCTGCACACGGTAACTCACTACGTGCATTAAGCAAGTACATTGAAAGAATCTCTGATGACGACATCATGGATCTTGAAATGAAGACTGGTGAACCTGTAGTTTACGAATTCAACGATAAACTAGAAGTTCAAAACAAGACTAAATTAGACAAGTAATAATTAAAAAAGAAGTCCTCTCTTGAGGGCTTTTTTATTTTCTTAAAAAGAGTGCTAAAAAAACCATACGATTAATTCGTATGGCTTTTTGTTTTAGTTAGCTTTTCTTTAAGAACCATTCTCTAATACTTGGCCAACTGTTTGTATTAATAATCATTCTTGGTGTGTAGATTGGATCAGTGTGATCTCCGTTACCGTGGTTGTAAACAGTACCGGAATCTAGTGTACCAACCCATCCTAGGTGAGGTTGTCTTGCCAAGAATTGTGAAATTCTAGGAGTACCACCACCGTAAGGGTAGGCGAATGAATCGGCATAAATACCAGTGTGTGCTTTTAGCACTTCTCTAGATTTAACGAAGTCTTTTGTAAATCGATCGTAGTTCTTAGGTAGGTTAAACACCGGAATTAGGTTTGAAGTAAGGTAATGCATGTTGTTAGTGTGAACACCAATTGTCATTAGGTTACCAGCTTCTCTTCTAGCGTAGTGGATTTGTGACCATGTTGCTAGTTGAGTACCTTCACGATATCTACCGGTGTTACCAGTGATAATGAAGGTTGTGAATGGGTAGTTGTACTTCTTCATGATTGGAATCGCGTTATCAATAGTGGTTCTATCGATATCATCAAATGTTAGTACAGCGTACTTACCTTTGATAGGCTTCTTTGAATTGGTCATCTTAACCATTTCATCACCTGAGATAACCTTGATATTGTGCTTATGTAGGAATTCCATTTGTTCTTTGAATTCATTAGCAGGAACATCAAAGTCATGAAGTTGTGAGTTTGTTGATAGGGTTCTTGAAACGTTAACCCCTAGGTTGTTCTTTAGGATACGATGGTAACAAAATACCAAGATACCGTTTTTAGCTTTTTCTTCTTGCTTAGTTAATCCGTAGTATTCACTACTACCTTTATCGTATTCAACAGATCTGTGAATAGTAAATGACATAATGACGAACAAAATGATTGCTAGAATAATAACAATAATCTTACGTTGTTTTCTTGTCATTTTTTTATTCTTATTTGACATCTTTGTTTAACCTCCGTAAGTAAACTAATCTAAACGTTGAGTATATTGCAGTGATAATGATTAATCCAGCAATTGCAATTAATAGTTTGATGTATAAATCGTAGTTTAGGTTTAATAATAGGTAGAAACTAACGAAATCATCACTGTAAAAACCAAATAGAAACGCGAAGTTTACGACTAAAACAAAGGCAACATAAATCCATAAAGCAGTGAATAGAATAAAGTGAACTAAACGTCTTAATGGACTAATGCGCTTTCTAATTACGAATGTTTCGTAATCTTTTCTCAAATCTTTCTTCATAATTATTTTACCCCCCGGTCTGGACTACTCCAGGTACCTACATTTTCAGGATCTAGGAAGAATGAAACTAAAGCCAAGATACATGAAATTAAGTTGACCATCCAGTAGTAAACAATGTAAGCAGGAATCAATAGTAAATCGACGAAGCTTAGTAGGGCGGTTTCGTGTGAACCGTAGAAACCGATGAAGAATTGTAAGATACTGACGATGATAAGTACTAATAAGACGTCACCATCTAATTGAACTTCATGGATTAATAATAGGTTGAAGAAATAAGAGATAGTACTTAATGCGGTTAAAACAGCCCAAGTACTACTAATAATTGTTTCATACATTAAAGCTTTTTGAGTAATTGAACCGTGTAGTAGAAGATCCTTGTTCTTAGCGATAACTTCCATACCACCACGAGCCCAACGACGACGTTGTTTGATTAAGTTTCTAGTGTTTTCTGGAACTAGAATCCAACAAATTGCAGAAGGTTGGTAGCTAACGCTCCAGCCCTTACGGTACATTCTCCAGGTAATATCAATATCTTCGGTAATAACATCAGTGTGCCATCCACCTACGTCTTCTAGTGCTTCGCGTCTGAAACCAACGATAACACCAGAAACAGTATTGATACGTCCGTATAGGTATGATTGAGCTTTCTTGATAATATCGATAACACCGATGTATTCAAGAAGTTGTAAACGACCTAAAACAGTAGTTCTATTTCTAACAACTGGCTTACCAGCAACGGCACCAAGTTTTGGATTAGTCTTAAGTGTTTTAACTAGTTCAGTTACTGAGTTTCTTGCTAGTAGGGAGTCTGAATCAATACCAACAATGTATTTTCCTTCCGCAACCTTAAAACCTTCGTTCATTGCGTTAGCCTTACCTTGGTTGACGGCAATTGGAACGACTTTGATTTTGAATTGATTAGCGTATTGCTTTTGTAACTTGTACATAATATCTAATGTATCGTCGTCACTTTTGTCATCAATTAACACGACTTCGAAGTTCTTGTAGTCAATGTTTGAAATTGCTGAAATCGCTTCGTTTAACGTATCACTTTCGTTATGAGCGGGAACTAGAATTGAAACTAGTTCAGATCCATCCACTTTAGCGAATTTTTCAGAGCGGTGGTAGATGTTACAATATAGCGCCCCGACAATCCAAATTGCTGACACAACAATTGGATACCCGATAATGAAATCGTTAATAATATCTAAAAACCACATTATAAATGAATTCCTCCTTTAAGGACCACTAAATAAGATATTAGAATACAATAAGATATTTTAGCGTTTGTTCATATGTATGACTGTAAAAACCATATATTTATCATACCTTAATTATAAATTAAAATTCCTAATATATCAAAGCTATGAGCCTCAATTGTTTCAATATTATTACAAATAAAAAATGAATTCCATACTTGGAATTCATTTTTAGTTTTTCTTAATAATTTGGGCTTCTAAATCACCGTCATAGTCGACAAAGTAGATGTGTTTTTCTGGGTCATCTTTTAGTGGTCCCATGTCGATTGCGGGACGCTCATCAATCATGTCAATGCAGTTAAAACGCTGTTTTGCGATTCTGTGTAATAGACTTCCTGTTCTATCAAAAACTTTAGCTTTCTCTGCTGCCTTAGCAAGGGTATATCCTGAGTTCAAAAATGATTTAATTAGCTCTACCTTAATAATTGATGAATAAGGGTAACGATGACTCTTGTTTTTATCACATTTTTGACAGTGAATGTATCCTTTTTGTTCCCAATATCTAATCTTGCTTTGTGGCACATTGCAGGTTCTAGACAATCCACCAATGCCGATTGACAAGTCAAGATCTTGCATTAACTTATGAATACGACTGGAGTAGTCTTCAATGTCTTCCTTAGTATATTTTTCTTCCACTGTGTCACATCCTTTTCTTCTTAAATTTTCTTAAGTGATGTTACATAATCAATAATTATTATATATTTTTTAATATCTTTGTCAAATTTGTTGACAAAGAAAAATGCCAGATGTATATTAGTTATTGTCGAAATTTATAGAGAAAACAAAATATTAATGAAAAGGGGTTAGATTATGAATGTAGATGCAAACGGTAAATCATACAACAAGATCATGCTTGTTGTGATTTTATTGGTTGGTACTTTCTGTACTATTTTAAATCAAACAATTTTAGCAACTGCGTTTCCTACATTAATGAAGGATTTTGACATTAACACTTCAACTGTTCAATGGTTAACTTCCGGATTTATGTTAGTAAACGGGATTGCAATCCCAGTTAGTGCATGGTTATCAAACCGTGTTAATACTAAATGGTTATACTTAGGAGCAATGTCAATTTTTGAAGCAGGTACTGTTATTGCTTTCTTTGCTCCTAACTTTGGTACTTTGTTAGCAGCTCGTTTAATTCAAGCTCTTGGTGTTGGTGTTACAATGCCATTGCTACAAACTATCATGCTTAGAATCTTCCCACCTGAAAAACGTGGTGCTGCCATGGGACTATCCGGTGTTGTTATCGGATTAGCTCCTGCGATTGGACCTACATTATCAGGTTGGATTTTAATTAACTACTCATGGCGTGATTTATTTGGAATCATTATTCCAATCGTCGCTATTGTGATTCTATTAGGTCTATACTACATGCGTCCAATTCTACCTACTAATAAGGAAAAGATTGATGTATTGTCATTAATTCTTTCAACTATTGGTTTTGGTAGTGCACTATACGGTTTCTCAGAAGTTGGTACTGATGGATGGGGTAGCGCAACTGTTATCTCTACATTAATTATCGGTGCAATCTTCATCGTATTATTTGTATGGCGTCAATTAGTAATGGAAAAACCATTCCTAGACGTTAAGGTATTCAAGTCAGCTAAGTTCTCAATTGCAACTATCCTATCATCAATTACTATGATGGCTTTAGTTGGTTTTGAAATGGTTCTACCTTTATACCTACAAATTGTTCGTGGTATGAACGCTTTCCATTCAGGACTAAGTCTATTACTTGGTGCTTTAATGATGGGGGTTGTTTCTCCATTCGCCGGTGCTATCTTTGATAAGCACGGAGCTAAGAAGCTAATTACCACTGGTCTAATTCTATTGTTCTTCGGTACATTGCCATTCGCATACATTACTGAAAACACTGGGATTGCCTACATTATTATTTTATATGCAGTTAGAACATTCGGTATGGCTCTTGTAATGATGCCTTCAACTACTTACGGTATGAACGCATTGCCTGATGACAAGATCAACCACGGTACTGCTGTTAACAATACTGTAAGACAAGTTGGGGCTGCCATTGCCACAGCCGTATTGGTTTCAATTTTATCAAACGTAACTACAAGCAACATGCCTGCTAAGTCACTATTAAAACTAGATCCATTGGCTTACAAGGATTCAGCAATTAACGCTACTTTAAGTGGTTACCACGCTGCATTCTGGGTAGCTGCATTCTTCATCGTAGTTGGATTCATCGCTAGCTTCTGGCTACATGACAACAAAAAAGGGGGTAAATAAATAATGATTTTATTTGTACTATGCATTTCTGCATTCCTATTCTTTATTTGTTTTAACCTATTAACTAGCAACAAGGTATTGCACGCAATTACTTCTATTGTATTTGCTGTTCTATTTATCCTTTCAACTTTCTTCATTACTATTAACTTCCATGATCACTATGGGATGCATAAAGTTAGCCACGAAACTTCAACTAAGTTAGTTTCAAGTTCTGACAAGGGCATGAACATGTTACTTTACCAACCAATCGGTACTTCAGGTAAAGACAAAGTCGTTATTTACCGTACTGATGAAAAGGCAACTAAGCCATCACACACTGGTACTGATAAGGTAGAAAACAAGATTATTACTATTAATAGTGATAAGGCTAAGTTAGTAACTAAGACTGTTAAATATGAATACAACTCAAGTGCTAATCGCCTATGGTTTGGTTTGGCACAAAAGCCAACTAGAGTAAAAACAATCAATTACTTCTATGTTCCAAAGAGCTGGATGACTTTAACAGTTAACCAAGCAAAACAATTGCCAACAATTATCAAAGAAATTAGTGGATCAAACACTGCTGCTCAAGCCCAAATGAAGATGGCGGCTGAACAATACGTTCAAGCTCAAGTGAAGGCAGCAATGATGAAGAACCCTAAGATGACAGGTGCACAACAAAAAGCACTAGTTAAGAAAGCAACTGCTGAATTCACTAAGAAAGCACAAGCTGAAGCACTTCAAAAGATGATGCCTGAAATCAAGCAAAAGCTAAGCCAAGTTAAATAGTGTTGACTTTTATTTCTTTGCTGATTATTATGATAGTATCTATTAAATATAAAGCTAAGAAGTAGTTACCAGTATTTAATGCGATTTGTGTATTCAGAAACCTAGTGGGAATGCGAACTAGGCAAACGCGTTGAAGAATTACACCTACGGAGCTTTCCATTATTGGACGAGTCATTTCGTTATAAATGATTGAAAGAGATCGTACATTAGTACGATAACTTGGGTGGTAACGCGGATTAACAAAAAAACATTTCGTCCCTGACAATTTATTTGTCAGGGACTTTTTTATTAGGAGGAAGAAACATGGACATTATCGATGATTTACAATGGCGTGGCGCCATTAATCAACAAACTGATGCTGAAGGCCTAAAGAAAGAAGTAAACGAAAAGAAAATTGGTCTATACGCAGGAATTGACCCAACTGGTGACAGTATGCACGTTGGACACTTAATTCCATTCATGATTTTGAAGAGATTCCAACTAGCTGGATACAAGCCAGTTATTCTAATTGGTGGAGCTACTGGTTCAATCGGTGACCCATCAGGTAAGAAGGCTGAAAGAAAGCTACAAAGTATGGAACAAGTTAAGCACAATGAAGAATGCCTAACTAACCAAATGAAGAGTTTGTTTGGTGAAGATGGTAAGTTCCAAATTGTTAACAACTACGACTGGACTTCAAAACTATCACTATTAGACTTCCTTCGTATTTACGGTAAACGTTTCAACGTTAACACTATGTTAAACAAGGAAATCGTTTCAAGCCGTCTAGAAACTGGTATCTCATACACTGAATTTACTTACCAAATTCTACAAGCAATGGACTTCGAACACCTATACAAAAACAATGGTGTTGAACTACAAATCGGTGGTGCTGATCAATGGGGTAACATCACTGGTGGTATCGAACTAATCCATAAGACCCAAGGTGCAGATGCTAAGGCCTTTGGTTTAACTATTCCATTAATGCTTAAGGCAGATGGTACCAAGTTTGGTAAGACTGAGGGTGGAGCTGTATGGTTAGATCCAGAAAAGACTACACCTTACGAATTCTACCAATTCTGGATTAACACAGATGATAGGGATGTAATCAAATACTTGAAGTACTTCACTTTCCTAAATAAGGAAGAAATCGAAGAACTAGAAGAACAAGTGAAGAACGAACCATGGAAGAGAGTTGCTCAACGTCGTTTAGCTGAAGAAGTAACTGAATTCGTTCATGGTAAGGATGCTGTGGTAGAAGCACAAAACATTACTGAAGCATTATTCTCAGGAAACGTTCAAGACCTAACTACTGATGAAGTAGAAACCGGATTCAAGAACATGCCTTCTGTTGAAGTTAGTTCAGACAAGAAGAACATTGTTGAATGGTTAGCAGACGATACTTCAATCGAACCATCAAGAAGACAAGCTAGAGAAGATGTAAGCAACGGAGCTATCCGTATCAATGGAGAAAAGGTTGACGATGTTGATTTTGAAATCGACCCAAGTACTTCATTTGACGGTAAGTTCGTCGTTGTTAGAAGAGGTAAGAAGAAGTACTTCTTAGCTAGAATTAAATAGTAATATGATCGTTTAAAAGTAGATTGATTAATTCAATCTACTTTTTTTAATTTATTTGCTGAGAAGTGTTGACTTTATAAGGTTTACCTGGCATAATATTATTTGTTGTTGAGAGAGGTAATCAAAAATGATTACAAATCAACAACGATTAATTTTTCAAAACATGTTGACACGATGTCATTAATTTGATATTATAAATGAGTTGCGTTATTGATATGACGCAAACGTCATTAAAAAAAGTTGTTGACACGGCTTTGGTAAGATGATATGATTAATAAGTTGTCAATTGAGACAGCAAGTTAATAAAAGGTAGATCTTTGAAAACTGAACAAGATTGATAATCGATGATGTGTAAGGAACTTACAACTTG